>JAGANP010000052.1 GCA_017624175.1 Lachnospiraceae bacterium
CCCATGTGGTAGCCTTAAAAAGGGCGGCCCAGTAGTCTATTTTCCACTGCCGGTCCTCCATCGTAGCAATATCGGTACGTTTTAAGTCTACCACACTTAGCATGAACTTGTACATCAAACATGATGATTTTTTTCGTTAGTAAGCTCTTACACATTCTCACGGGTCAATCTGCCCAAGCAGTTCCAGAATGTGCATCCCCGTTTCAAACCGTCCGCTCTCATTCAGGTGGACTTCGTCCTGCAGATACTCTGCTGCATTCTCTTGATTAATTCCCAATTCCCCATACTGATCCAGCACCGGCAGGGCGTATTCTGCCGCCAGTTCCAGCACGGCGTCCACATAATCCGTAAAAACGTATCCTTTTTCTCCTACCGGATTGGTGCCATATCCATTATAGATAATAAAATTGGGCGTCATCAACACCAGCTCCGCCTCCGGAAAAAGCTCCTGCAGCTTCTCTATCCCGGTGCGCAGAGCGCCCTCGTAGGTATTGGGATCATAGAGATCCTCACCGCTGACGGAAAATCCCTTGATATAGTCATTGATTCCAAATACCAGGAAAATCACAGTATTCCCGCTTTCTGCAGCTACCGACTTTAATGTCGGTGCGGTTTCCACCGCAGGCGGAACCGTTTCCATACGGTCAATATTGCTGCCATCCTCCTCAGCAATGGCCTCCAGCAAATCCCCAAAAGCAGGGCACTCCGAATCTCCGTAGGCAGCCGCCATTCCGCCGTAGCCGCAGTTCAGCACTTTTGCTCCCGTGAACGCTTCCACCACCCCTGTGATCGCCAGAGATCCCGTGAAATTGCCAAAGGTACTGTCCCCGATAAACACCAGCGCCGTATCCGCCAGCCCGTCCACCTTTCTGTCATTCCTATACCAGTCTGCAATCAGTTCCCGGGTGTCCGTCATGCGCTGCTCCAGATTTTCCCCGGTCAGCCGATACTCTCCCCGGATATAATAAGCCAGCAGCATGGTCGCCGCATTCTCCGCCGGCATCTTCTCCTCGGCATAATTGCTGTCGTTGCACACCAGCCATTCCTTATCACAGGCATAGAATACTTTGACATTTTCCTCCGCTACCAGCAGGGCTATGGCCTTTTCATACCGATCCAGAACCGCCTGGCACTCCTGTGCCTCCTTTTCCCGCCAGTACTCCATGGAGGGATTGACTACCAGAATCTCCCAGGAGGTCTCCGGAGTCTCCCGGATCATAGGAAGCAGAGAATCCTCCAGCGGATACTCCTCCTCCAGACACTCCGGGTCCAGCCCCAGAAAGACCGTCTCCAGCGCAGTGTCCCGCTCCTGCAGATATTCCAGCGTCCCTGCCAGCTCCCGGCCGTTTTCCATCACCATTTCCGCTTTGAAGGTCTCCAGGCCACGCCAATAGGAAAAATAGTAGGTGTCATAGGATGCAATGGGATACATGGATAAAAATAAATGTGCATATTCTTCCTCGTCCGCCCTATCCAGCTCCTGCCGGATCAGTTTGATCCTGCGCTCATACCGCAGATCCGCCATGATCTTTCTGACGCTGTGGGTACTATCGTCTGCATAGACGGTGTGCTCCCGCTCCGGCCAGATCAGGAGCCACAGCAGCAGCAGAGTTCCCAGCAGCAATATCGTTATAATCGTTATCCACTTTGCCCGCTTCTCTCTCATCCAGTCTCACCACCCTTACCTCATAGATCACAGAACTTACACGGTTTACTCCCTTTGCCCTGCATCGGTGCCCATCAGCCCACCCTCTGCCTGGCAGCGTAAATACAATGTCCTTTATCTGGTCCGATACACACACACGCTTCCGTCCTGTCCGATCTGCTCCATCCCGGCCTCCTCGCACTGCTGCTGCAGCAGTCCCCCCGCCGGGATGGCCAGATAGAGACTCTGCAGCTCCTCCAGATGCGCCTCCACATAGTCCCGGTAACAGCAGCTGATCCCCCAGCCCTCCGGCAGGGCATACAGGATCTGCCAGTCCGTCAGCACCGTCTCCCCGGTTTCCGAATCTGCCAGCACATCATTAAAGGTCCAGATCACCACATTGTCAAAATTGGGAGTATCCTCCGGATTTAATTCCAGTTTCTGTGCAAAGGTCTCCCCCCAGTATTCCAGCTGCGCCATTCTCTCCTGATCCGCATAGTAGATCCGGTAATCCCCGGGCTGATCCCCCCGGTACCAGAACAGATAGACGCAGAGCGCACCGATGATCATGGCTTTTTTGTAATACCGGGTCTCCATCAGGGCAATCACCAGGACGCCCAGGGCCATAAAGGTCAGCAGATGCTTGCTTCCCTCTTTCATCTTATACATCAGCAGCAGGGCTATCCACATGCTGAAAAAGCAGAATGCAAGATATCCGTTAAACATCGCCTGCTTTTTCCTTTTTTTCCGCAGATCCGACACACACTGCCAGAGCAGGATCCCCAGCATTGCAAGATAGACTGCAAAAAAGGCCCCCTCCGCCAGGCCGCTCCGCAGGCCCTGCAGCGTCAGCGCAAAGAATGTCTTCCCCTCATAGTACAGTTTTGCCAATATCCCCCGAATTCCGCTGAAGATATGCCCCTGCAGTAAGGGCTCCAGCCACTCCGTTTTAAACAGGGGTGTAAAATATTCTGCTCCCAGATAATGCTTAATCAGCGCATAACCGCCCACCGTTACGCCCAGGATCACCAGAGACCCCGCAGTCCCCGCCGCTTTCTGTTTCCTGATCCACAGAAAGGCCGGAGCCAGCAGGAACAACACCAGATAGGGACGCATCAGCGTCATAACGCCCGCCAGTAGAAACAGCAGCGCCAGCTTCCAGGGCTTCTCCCGCTCCACCGTATGCATCAGCAGCCCCCAGTAGACAATCAGCATGCTGAAACAAATGATCTCCGGCATACCGCACAGCATATATCTGGTATAGGGCATAAAACAACAGAACAGCAGCGCCATCAGCCCCAGCTGCTTCCAGTCCGGCTTCACCAGCAGTACAAACAGTACCAGCGCCAGTGTCAGAAAAAGGATATTGCTGTAGATGGGAGCCATCAGATTCCAGCCAAACAGCAGTCCATACAGCAGCCAGGGCCACACCAGCACCGGGCTCCAGGCCGCAAAGGACAGCTTCAGCGCATGGCTTTCATTAAACCCGAAGTATCCCCGGGGATAGCCATGGGATAGGATTCCCTCCACCTGCTTATAATAAAACAGTTCATCATTCCATTCCGAAGACGGCAGATACACCTGGGACAGACTGCGCCCGTCTGCGGCACAGGTGACCACACAGCACAAAAGGGGCAGAAGCCCCATCAGCACCGCCTTCAGCATCAATATTCTCCGATCCTTGTTCCACCAGTTCCACAGCTTCTTCATCTGCCATACCTCTTAACGGATTTCCGATTCCTTGTCTGCATTGATCCGCTCCCGGACCACATACTGAGGCGAATTGTTCATGCTGATATAGATCCGCCCGATATATTCCCCAATCAGTCCCAGCATCACCATGATCATGCCGCCGAAAAACACAATGGCCGCCATGGTGGAACTGAAGCCGATGGGCACATCCGGATTGACCAGACGCTTGATAATCGTATACAGACCATACAGAAAGCCCACAGCGGCGCTGATGCACCCGATCCCGGTGGCAAGCCGCAGGGGCTTTACCGAAAAGGCCGTGAAACCGTTAAACCACAGGCTGATCAGCTTTTTCAGCGTATATCCCG
>JAGANP010000053.1 GCA_017624175.1 Lachnospiraceae bacterium
AGACTGGATCATTTTATCCATGATATTGTGACCACCAGCTCTGATCAGCAGGATATCCGCATGTCTCCCCCGGTGGCGGAGGCCATGAAAAAACTGCGGGGCTTCATGTTTGAGAGGGTCTATCAGAACCCGGTGGCCAAGAGTGAGGAAGGCAAGGCCGAGATCCTGATTGAGACGCTGTTTCAGTACTACCTGAAGCATATTGACGACCTGCCCGGCGAGTATCTGAACCTGATCTCCCAGGGGGAGCCCAGGGAAAAGGTGGTCTGCGATTATGTGGGCGCCATGAGCGACCGTTTTGCCATCGCCCAGTATGAGGAAATCTACATCCCCAAATCCTGGATTATCTTATGGGAGAGCGGGCGTACACAGCGTGAAACGGTGCGGGCCGGTGCAGGGTTGAAAGGAAGGATGGACTGTATTATCCGGAAGAACTTGTAGAAGAAGTCAGAATGAAAAATGATATTGTAGATGTGGTTTCCGGGTATGTCAGACTGCAGAAAAAGGGCGCCAATCATTGGGGCTGCTGCCCCTTTCATAATGAGAAGACGCCCTCCTTTGCGGTAAACGGCGCCAAGCAGATGTACCATTGCTTCGGCTGCGGCGCCGGGGGCAATGTCTTTACCTTTGTTATGAATTATGAGAACTATACCTTTCCCGAGGCGGTGAAGATGCTGGCAGAGAGAGCCGGAGTCTCTCTCCCGGAGATTGAATATAACGAAGAGCAGAGAGCCCGGCAGAATAAGCGTCAGCGTCTGCTGGAGATCAACAAGGAGGCGGCTACCTTTTTCTATTATCAGCTGCGCAGTCCCCAGGGAGAGGTGGGCTACCGCTATCTGTCGCAGCGGGCCCTGTCCGATGAGACCATGAAAAAGTTTGGCCTGGGCTATGCGGGCAAAAGCGGCGCCAGCCTGATCCGGTACCTGAAAGAAAAAGGCTTTGAGGACAAGCTGATCATTGAAGCGGGGCTGGGCAGCTATAATGAACGGACGGGGCTTTTAAGCCAGTTCTGGAACCGGGTCATGTATCCGATCCAGGATATCCATAACCGGGTGATCGGCTTCGGCGGCCGGGTCATGGGGGAGGGGGAGCCGAAATATCTGAACTCTCCCGAGACGCCGGTTTTTGATAAAAGGCGGAACCTGTACGGGCTGAATTTTGCCCGGACTGCCCGGAGTGGCAACATCATCCTTTGTGAGGGCTATATGGATGTGATCGCCATGCATCAGGCGGGCTTTACCCAGGCGGTAGCGTCCCTGGGGACGGCTTTTACGGCGGAACAGGCGGTGCTGCTGAAGCGCTACACGGACAATGTGCTGCTGGCCTATGACAGCGACGGCGCCGGGGTCAAGGCGGCGCTGCGGGGCATCGGCATCCTGCGGGATGCGGGGCTTTCCGGCAAGGTCATCAATATGCAGCCCTATAAGGATCCGGATGAATTTATCAAAAATCTGGGAAAAGAGGCCTTTCAGGAGCGGATTGATCAGGCGGAGAACAGCTTCTTTTTCGAAATCCGCATGCTGGAGCGCAATTATGATCTGCGGGATCCGGAGTCCAAGACGCTGTTTTACAGGGAGATCGCCAAAAAGCTGTGCGGTTTTTCCGAGGATGTGGAGCGGGAAAACTATCTGGAAGCCATAGCGGAAAAATATAACATCGGGTTTGATCAGCTACGGAAGCTGGTTGGCTCCTATGCCATGCAGACCGGGGTGGACAAGCCGGTTCAGCGGCCCAAATCCGGGCTGCAGCCGAAAAACACGCCCCAGGAGAGCAGCAGGCGCTCCCAGAGACTGCTGATTACCTGGCTGACGGATGATCCGGCGCTGTATCCGAAAATTTCCCGGTATATCAGCCCGGAGGATTTTACTGAGGAGCTGTACCGAAAGGTGGCAGAGCGGCTGTTTCAGGAGCTGGAGGCCGGGCGGTATCAGCCGGCGGCGATTATCAGCCTGTTTACGGATGAGGAGGAGCAGCGGCAGGTGGCGGAGCTGTTTAATACGAATCTGCCCCAGCTGAATACCCGTCAGGAGCGGGAGAAAGCGCTTCATGATATTTTATATGCGGTGAAAAAGAACAGCTACGAGCAGCTGACAATGCAGCTGGGTTCGGATGTGAGTGCGTTAAATAAGGTAATACAGGGCAAGAAAGCGCTGGAAGAACTGGCCAAAACGCATATTTCATTGGAATGAAGTCAATACTAGTACCCACTGGTATACAATCAACAGGAAGGATGGAACCATAGAGATGGATGAAAACACACAGGCACGTTTTGAGGAGAAGATGAAAGGTCTCCTGGCGATGGCCAAGAAAAAGAAGAATGTATTGGAGTATCAGGAGATCAATGACTTTTTCTCTGATATGACGCTGGAGGAAGATCAGTTTGACAGGATCCTGGAAACTCTGGAACAGAATAATGTGGATGTACTGCGCATCACCGAGGAGGATGATGTGGACGATGAGGAGATTCTGCTGTCCGAAGAAGAGGATCTGGACGTGGAGAATCTGGATCTGTCGATTCCTGACGGTATCAGTATTGAGGATCCGGTGCGCATGTATCTGAAAGAGATCGGCAAGGTGCCTCTGCTGTCTGCGGAGGAGGAGATCGAGCTGGCGAAAAAGATGGAGCTGGGCGACCAGGAGGCCAGAAAGCGTCTGGCGGAGGCCAATCTGCGTCTGGTGGTCAGCATCGCCAAGCGATATGTGGGCCGGGGTATGCTTTTCCTGGATCTGATTCAGGAGGGAAATCTGAGACTGATTAAGGCGGTGGAGAAGTTTGACTACCGCAAGGGATATAAATTTTCCACCTATGCTACCTGGTGGATCCGCCAGGCCATCACCAGAGCCATTGCGGACCAGGCCAGAACCATCCGTATTCCGGTGCATATGGTGGAGACCATCAACAAGCTGATCCGTGTCAGCCGTCAGCTGCTGCAGGAGCTGGGACGTGAACCGTCCCCCGAGGAGATTGCCGAGGAGATGAATATGCCTGTGGACCGGGTGCGGGAGATTCTGAAGATCAGCCAGGAGCCGGTGTCCTTAGAGACCCCCATCGGTGAGGAGGAGGACAGCCACCTGGGCGACTTTATCCAGGATGATAATGTCCCCGTACCGGCGGATGCGGCTGCATTTACGCTGCTGAAAGAGCAGCTGGTGGAGGTGCTGGGAACCCTGACGGAAAGAGAGCAGAAGGTACTTCGTCTGCGCTTCGGTCTGGACGATGGACGGGCCCGCACGCTGGAAGAGGTAGGAAAGGAATTCAATGTCACCCGTGAAAGGATCCGTCAGATTGAGGCCAAGGCACTGCGCAAGCTGCGTCATCCCAGCCGCAGCCGCAAGCTGAAGGATTATCTGGATTAATGGGCTGTGAGATTGTTCTGTCTGCCCGCATGAAAGCCTTGACCGAGATGGTCACCCCAGGCAGCCGGGTCTGCGATGTGGGCTGTGACCATGGCTTTGTGTCCGTTTATCTGGTGCAGCAGGGGATCAGTCCCCGGGTGCTGGCCATGGATGTGCGGCAGGGTCCCCTGTCCCGGGCACAGGAGCATATCCGGCAGCAGGGACTGGAAGCGTACATAGAGACCAGGCTCTCCGACGGGCTGACTGCCATGGAGGCCGGGGAGGCGGATGCGCTGATCTGTGCCGGTATGGGCGGCAGGCTGATGCAGCGGATTCTGACAGAGGGCAGGGAGAAAGCGATGGCCCTGCGGGAGCTGATCCTGCAGCCCCAGTCGGAGCTGCCTGCATTCCGGGCGTTTCTGCGTCAGGAAGGCTATGTGACCGTGGCGGAGAATATGATATTTGAAGAGGGGAAATATTATCCCATGATGAAAGTGGTGCCCTCAGGCATTTATGCCGGGAATGCATCCGGCGGCAGACAGAGGGCGTGCAGCCTGGAACAGCGGCTGTGGGATCATTTTGGGCGGCTTCTCCTGGCACAGCGTCATCCGGTGCTGGAGCAGTATCTGCTGTCCGCAGGGGAAAACAACAGGCAGATTCTGGAGCGGCTGTATCAAAATGCTTCGGACAGCAGCAGGACGGCAGAACGGATCCGGGAGCTGGAGGAGGAACTGCAGCTGATCCGGCTGGCCCTGGAGCAGTATAAGAATGCAGCTTCCACTGAACAGGATCGAGGTGCTGCCGATGCGGCGTCTGCGGTTTTTCGGTGAGGCGGCAGAATGAGAGGATGAGAGGAAAGGATGAAAATAGAGGTATTGGGACAGGTACGGGAATATCCCCAGGGGATTCCCTATGAAAAGATTGCGGATGAATATCAGGAGCAGTACGGTGGATTAATTGCCCTGGTCAGTGTAAACGGCAAGATTCGGGAGCTGTTTAAGCACGCCAACAGGGATTGCCGGCTGGATTTTTTTACGCTGAAGGATGTGGTGGGGTATAAGACCTATGTGCGTTCCGCCACCATGCTCTGTCTGAAAGCGATCTATGATACCATGGGCAGGGAGGCTGTGGCGGCCTGCCGTGTGGAATTTGCCGTGGGCAACGGTTCCTATATCAGCTCCGGCAGCAGGATTCCGGCTACGGAGGAAAATGCGGCCAGGATCAAGGCTCGGATGGAGGAACTGCAGGCCATGGCAATGCCCTTTCATAAGAAATCCTTTCCGCTGGATGAGGCCATCGACCTGTTTCAGGAACAGGGGATGACGGATAAGACGGAGCTGTTCCGTTACCGCCGCAGCTCCTTTGTCAATATCTATGAGATGGACGGATATTATGACTATTATTATGGGTATATGCTGCCCAATGCGGGCTATGTAAAATGGTACGACCTGATTGCCTATGAGGACGGCTTCATGCTGGTGCTGCCGGACCAGAAGAATCCCACCGTGGTGAAGCCCTTTACGGAGAAAAGGAAGCTTTTTGAGACTCTGCAGGCATCTGCCAAATGGGGGCATGAGATCGGCATTGAAACCGTGGGAGAGCTGAATGATCAGATCTACAGCGGTTCCATCAGTGATCTGATCCTGGTGCAGGAGGCGGAGCAGGAGCGGAAGATCGGGGAGATCGCCAAGCAGATTGCTTCCAGCCGGGGCGTGAAATTTGTCATGATCGCAGGTCCCTCCTCCTCCGGCAAAACCAGCTTTTCCCACAGACTGTCCATTCAGCTGCGGACCCTGGGGATATTTCCGCATCCGATTGCACTGGATGACTACTTTGTGAACCGGGAGAAGACGCCGAGGGATGAGAACGGAGATTTTAATTTCGAGTGCCTGGAGGCCATTGACGTCAAGCAGTTCAATGATGACATGATCCGGCTGTTAGGCGGGGAGAAAGTGGAGATGCCCCGTTTCAATTTCAAGGTGGGCCGCCGGGAATATCACGGCGACTACATGCAGCTTGGGAAAGAGGATATCCTGGTGATCGAGGGGATTCATGGGCTGAATCCCCGGATGAGTTATGCGCTGCCGGAGGAGAGCAAGTTCAAGATCTATATCAGCGCCCTGACCAATATCAATGTGGATGCGCACAACAGGATTCCCACCACGGACGGCAGGCTACTGCGCAGAATGGTGCGGGATGCCAGAACCAGAGGCACCTCCGCCCAGCGTACCATACAGATGTGGCCCTCTGTGCGCCGGGGGGAGGAGGAGAATATCTTCCCGTTCCAGGAGGAGGCGAATGTGATGTTCAACTCTGCCACAATCTATGAACTGGCGGCGCTGAAGCAGTATGCGGAGCCTCTGCTGTTCCATATCGGAAAGGATCAGCCGGAGTATTATGAAGCGAAGCGGCTGCTGAAGTTCCTGGGGTATTTCCTGGGGATCAGCAGTGAAGAGCTGCCCAAGAACTCCATCTGCAGGGAATTCGTGGGAGGAAGCTGCTTCAGGGTATAGCAGGCAAAATGCTGAGGCGCCTGATCAGTAGGAGGATATGGGGACTATCCGATATGGGGTAGTCCTTTTTTGTGCGCAAAATAAAAAAACAGGATGGGACAGAGACCTTCTGGGGGTGAAAAGTCCGGATCAGGCAGGATTACCGGTAGAAAATACCACCTGTGTGCGGAAACCTGCCATCTGTTGAAAAACGGTTGAAGCGTGGGGGTGACTTTCCTATAATTGTGGTCATAGGGGGAGGTGATAGGATGCAGATTGAAGTTAGAATTGACAGTTCCTGTACGGAACCAAAGATTATTGTTATGGCAGCTTCGATGTCGGAGGAGATTCATAATCTGGTAAAAAGACTGTCGGAAAATTCACCACAGATCATTTCGGGCATGAAAGACGATAAGCTGGAGGTGTTGGAGCAATCCTCTCTGATCCGCATTTATGCAAGTGCAGGAAAGGTTTTGGCGGTTACGGATCACGGCGAGTATGTCGTTCGCTCCAGGCTTTATGAATTGGAAGAGCGGTTGGATAGGAACCGGTTTGTGCGTATATCCAATTCAGAGATCATTAATTTAAAAAAAGTAAAAAATTTTGATCTGAGTTTTACAGGAACGATCTGTGTGATATTTTTAAATGGTACAGTCACGTATGTTTCAAGAAGATATGTTGCAAAAATAAGAAAGATATTAGGAATATGAGGAGGGAGGCTTGAATATGAAGAATGTACTGTTACGAGGCGCTTTGGGAATTCCTATCGGCATTGCGGCGGGGTATGTGATTACCATATGTATTTCTCTTGTGTGGGGGCAGGGATATTACTCTCCCTGTGTGCCCGAACTCATTGATCTGATGGGAAATGAGATTTACGCAGTGATTCTGCAGGCGGTTTTGTGCGGAATACTGGGAGGAGCATTCGGAGCAGGTTCCATGGTCTGGGAAATGGAGAATTGGAGCATTGTAAAGCAGACCGGCATTTATTTTCTGATTACTGCGAGTGCTATGATGCCGGTTGCCTATTTTTCCCATTGGATGGAACATAGTATCAGGGGTTTTCTGAGCTATTTCGGGATTTTTACGGTGATATTTATTTGCATATGGCTGATACAATATCTCATTGTCAGGCGGAGTGTGAAAAAACTGAATTCGAAATTGAACTAGGCAGGGGCGGGAAGAGTCCGGAGAATCAGATTCCGTCGATTCGGGAGTTGATAAATTTGCGGATCTGTGATAAGATCAAAGGCGGTAAGTAGAACAGGCGATCGCAGCCACGAAATGTGGGTGAGGAAAGTCCGGGCTTCACAGGGCAGGATGCCGGATAACGTCCGGTGGAGGCGACTCCAAGGCCAGTGCAACAGAAATATACCGCCTCTTTCAGGAATGAAAGACAGAAAATTGCGAAGCAATTTTCGTGCCGTTCGCTGTTCTTCAGCGAACTGCAGGTAAGGGTGGAAAGGCAGCTTAAGAGACTACCGTCCGTCTGGTAACAGGCGGAGCCATGTAAAC
>JAGANP010000054.1 GCA_017624175.1 Lachnospiraceae bacterium
GTAAAGCGCCCCATGCAGAAAGCCGATTGGCTGACCATCGGCCTGGCAGTGGGGATTCTGGCGCTGGATCTGGTGATTACCTTTTGGGACGGCAGCCGATACTATAATCCTTTTGTATAAGTTGATAAAAAGTTGATCCATCCGTCCTATACTGTTATGAGGATAACAGGCAGGGCGGATTTCTTCCTGCGGCGTTGCGCCGGGGCCCTGCCGGGAGTATGCGGGAGGTATGAATGTACAGGATTTTGATTGTGGATGACGAGCCGGATGTGGTGAGCCTGATCCGGGATTATTTTGAACTGAACGGCTATGAGACCATGACTGCTTATAACGGGGAAAAGGCCCTGGAACTGGCTGTGCGGCAGCCGGATCTGATTTTGCTGGACATCAATATGCCCCATCTGGACGGCCTGTCCGTCTGCCGTCGGATCCGGGATTATGTATCCTGTCCGATCCTTTTTCTGACAGCCAGAATTGAGGACAGCGACAAAGTGCAGGGCTTTGCAGCTGGCGGGGACGACTATATCCTCAAGCCCTTCTCCATGGAGGAGCTGGGGGCCAGAGTGGCGGCTCATATCCGGCGGGAGCACCGCTGCCGGGCAGAGGCGAATGTGCGGTTCTGGGGGCGGATGGCCATTGATTATACGGCCAGGACGGTGGCAGTGGAGGGGCCGGTGATCCCCTTTGCCAGAAAGGAATATGAGATCATTGAGCTGCTGTCCCTGCATCCGGGCCAGGTGTTTGACAAGGAGCGGATCTATGAGAAGCTCTGGGGCTACGATGCGGAGGGAGACAGCAGCGTGGTGGCGGAGCATGTGCGCCGGATCCGGGCCAAGCTTCGGGAATACGGAGAGGACTATCACCTGGAGACGGTATGGGGGATGGGATATCGGTGGAAACGGTAGAGAGCAGGAAAAAGAAAAGAGGCGGCAGACGGGGAAAGCAGCACAGCAGATCCCTGCGCCATACGCTGTATTATTTTATTCCGATCTGTGCGCTGCTGGCTTATCTGGGCACCATGGCGATCGGGCATGGCACCAACTATCTGCAGGGCTGGTATGCAGAGCGGCACTCGGTCAGAGAGGTCCCTCAGTCCCAGGGAGAATATGAGATCTATATTGACGAAGAGGGAGTGGCGCATAACAGCTATATCCGTGTAATGAACTTTAAGCTGGAGAAGCTGTCGGAACAGATCATCTATGGCATCATCAGCAATGCCCAGGTGCTTCTGATTCCTCTGTGGGTGCTGGGGTGTGTTGGACTGACGGTGTGGATTTTCTATAAGAGGGAACTGGAGAAGCCCCTTCGGGTGCTTGCGGACGCCTCGGAGAGGATCCGGGAAAACTGCCTGGATTTTCCGCTGGAACCGGTAAGACCCAATGAGCTGGGGCAGCTGCGGGACAGCTTTGAGAAGATGCGGGCGGCATTATATCAGAACAATCAGGCCACCTGGCGGCAGCTGGAGGAGAGAAAAAGGCTGAATTCCGCTTTTGCCCATGATATGCGGACGCCTATTACGGTGTTAAAGGGCTATGGGGAGATACTGGAGCGGTATATTCCGGAGGAAAAAATTTCCCGGGAGAAGCTGCTGGAGATTCTGGGGATGATGAACGGGCAGATCCGCAGACTGGAGAGCTATACACAGAAAATGAGCAGCCTGCAGAAGCTGGAGGATCTGGAGCCGGAGCTGCGGTCTGTGGAGGCGGCGGTGCTGGACGGGAAGCTCAGGGCTGTCTGTGAGGCACTGGAGGAGAGAAACAGGGCTGCACGTGATGCGCAGCGGCCGGAGGGGAAAAGTCCGGTCAGGATAGACTATACCTTTCAGGGAGATGGCGCTCTGCTGCTGGATGAGGCGCTGGTGCAGGAGGTATTTGAAAATCTGGTGTCCAATGGCCTGCGGTATGCGAGAGAGGCGCTTACGGTGAAGGTGTGCGTGAGGGAAGCAGGAGCGCTGCAGGAAGAGGAAACGGCAGAGACGGCGTACATCCTGGAGATTCGGGCAGAGGATGACGGACCGGGCTTTTCGGAGGAGGCGCTGCTGCATGGCACAGATCCCTTTTATCGTGAGGAGGGGCCGGGGGCGCAGAACCATTTCGGCCTGGGCCTGTATATCTGCCGCCTGATCTGTGAAAAATGCGGCGGCCGCCTGGTGCTGGAGAATGGGTGCGGCGGGCGGGTCACTGCAGAATTTTCAATTTTGTTGATAAAATGTAGATAAATAAGCAGTACATTCATGGTGTGGAGTGATCCGCACCATTTTTTCTGCACTTATGGAGAAGCTGCGGAACTCAAAACAGCAGATTATACGGAAGCACCCAGAGAATTTACGGATGCAAAGCAGCCCGAAATTGCTCTGCTGGGAAGGCGCTTACGGAGA
>JAGANP010000055.1 GCA_017624175.1 Lachnospiraceae bacterium
GTTATGAAGGACAAGGGGATTGCACATATCGGTATTGGTGAGGGTAAGGGTGACGATAAGGCTATGGATGCCGTGAAAAAGGCCGTGGAAAGCCCTCTGCTGGAGACCACGATCAGCGGCGCCACCGATATCATTATCAATGTATCCGGCGATATTACGCTGGCAGACGCCAATGATGCGGCAAGCTATGTAGAGCAGCTGGCCGGTGAGGATATCAATGTAATCCTGGGCGCTATGTATGATGATTCCAAGTCCGACAGCTGTACCATCACGGTGATTGCTACCGGATTGGATGATGTGCCCAATTCTGCCCCTCAGTCCCGACTGGGTGCAGGGCTGAATTATAAGAATCCCGTCAATTCCCTGAAGAACTTCAATGTACAGCAGGGTACCTCCGGGGTGGGCACAGCGGGGAACAGTACGCCGGTTAAGCCCCTGACGGGTATTAACCGTCCCGTGGATATCCGCAGCAATGTGGAGGAGAAATCCCTGAACATTCCCAGCTTCCTGCAGAGAAAGTAAAAAGCTTGGATAAAAGCAAGGCTCATATCGAAAGATATGGGCCTTTTTTGCATGTCGAAATTTCAGGATGGCTTTCAAACGGGAAATGCCCCGATTATGACAAATTTTACTTTGGGCATCCTTTATACTGATCATGAAGACCCGGGGAATGATTCTTAAGGGAAAAGGGGGATCATCTATGTATTATGAAGTCTACCTGGACAGTATCTTTCTGATCTGTTTCTGTATGAACCGGTATCTTCTGGGGCTCACTGCCCTCCGGCTGTCATGCACTGCCACGCATGGCAGGCTGTGGTGGGGAGCCGCCGCAGGCGCAGCAGGGGAACTGCTGGCACTGCTTATGCCCGTGGGAGGAACGGCTCTGCGCATGGTGCTGCTGGCCTTAAGTCTGTATGGAATGGAGGGGATTACCTTTCGCTGCTGGCGGGGAAAGGGGCTGCTTCGCATTACCGAGAGCCTGGCCGTCTGCTATTTTCTGTTGGGAGGTGTGCTGACGCTGCTGCTTCGGCTGCTGCCGGGCGCCGGAGGCTGGTTGACGTCCAGCGCCGGGGTGCTGCTGACCGGTGCAGTGTGTTATGAGGGGATCCGGCTGCTGGTTCTGCACCGGCAGCGAAAGGAGGAGGACTGCAGGGTCATCCTGCAGGGAGAGGACGGGCGCTGCATCACGGTAACAGGTCTGATGGATACGGGCAACAGCCTGATAGAGCCCATCAGCGGCCAGCCGGTGGCGGTGCTGGAGAAGCGGATCTGGGAGGAATTGTATCCCCGGCAGGCTCCTCCGGGAATGCGGGTGATCCCTTACCACAGCGTGGGAAAGCCGGCCGGGATTCTGACCGGATATCCCGCAGGCAGTATGGAGGTGGAGGTGGGCGGTATCCGCAGAAAATGCCGGGACGTGTATATTGCCGTTTCCCGGGAGAAGCTGTCGGAGTCAGGGGAGTATGGGATTCTGCTTCAGCCGGCGATGCTGGACCCACAGCATGCAGAATAAGGCTTTGTCATGAGGATTTTTAGAAGAATAAAGAAAGGACAGGATAGAGATATGATATTGAGAGCTTCGCTGCCTGCAGGCATCCCGTTATGGGTGCTGCGCAGGGAAAAGGGAAAGAGATTACATAGACAGGGGGAAATTCATTATATCGGTGGGGCGGAGGTGCTGCCGCCGCCTCTGGAGCTGGAGCGGGAGAACCAGGTGATCGGTGCGCTGGGAACGGAATCCGGGGAGGAGGCGAAATCCATTCTGATTGAACACAATCTGCGTCTGGTGGTATATATTGCCAAAAAATTTGACAATACCGGCGTGGGTGTGGAGGATCTGATTTCCATCGGCACCATCGGGCTGATCAAGTCCATCAATACCTTTAAACCGGACAAAAATATCAAGCTGGCCACCTATGCGTCCCGCTGCATTGAAAATGAGATCCTGATGTATCTGCGCCGGAACAATAAGACCCGGCTGGAGGTGTCCATTGACGAGCCCCTGAATGTGGATTGGGACGGCAACGAGCTGCTGCTCTCGGATATTCTGGGGACGGATGAGGATATTATCTACCGGGATATGGAAAACGAGGTGGAGCGCAGCCTGCTGATCAAGGCAATCAATAAGCTGACGGACCGGGAGAAAACCATCATCCGTCTGCGGTTCGGCTTAGGGCACCCCGACGGGCAGGAGATGACGCAAAAGGAAGTGGCTGCATTGCTGGGTATCTCCCAGTCCTACATCTCCCGTCTGGAGAAAAAAATCATGAAACAGCTGAAAAAAGAAATGAGTACCAGTATTTAACGGTTTTTCTGCTTTGCAAAACAGCATATTTGGTATATACTAATAACAGTTCAGATGTTTTGACCTGCAGAGGTCTGAAGGGTTCAAAGAGAAAAAGAAAGAGATTTGGAGTTCTTTATGATACAGAGAGAGGATATTTTGTCCATGGAATTTTTGAAAAAGACGGAGTTTACGGGAAGCCATCAGGGGATGCGTTACCGTCTGGAGGGAATCAGCCGGGAGGAGGGAAAGCGGCTCCTGGCGACGGTGTGGCCGGAGCCCTTTAACTATGTTACCACGCCGGAGGAGAAAAAGCAGAGAGCGGAATTTTCCTTTGATGAAGACGGGGTAACGGATGCGGTTGCATGGATGAATGACAGACTCTTTGAGGACAGGGAGCGATGGCAGGACAGCGCCCGCAGCTGGGCACAGTATTATGCGCAGTAGCACAGGTACAGTCTGTGTGTTGCATGGTGAGGTATGTATGCACATCGGGAAGAATAACGGATTGGAAGAAAGGTATGTGGAGATATATTGTGCATGATCTGCTGGCGGCACTGCGTTATCTGCCCTATGGGGTGATCGCAGGGCTGCTGACAGCGATAGTACTGAACAGAGTAAACAGCAGCAGGAAGAAGCAGGGGAAGAACACCTTTCAGCTGCTTCCGGTATCCTGCCTGATAATGTATGTGGCGATCCTGTTGGCAATCACCTATTTTTCCCGGGAGATGGGAAGCAGAAGCGGTATGGATCTGCAGCTGCTTTCCACCTGGGGCATCAATCAGCGGAACAATGCGTTTGTGGTGGAGAATGTCCTGCTGTTTATTCCCTATGGCTTCGTGCTGGCCTGGGCAAATGTCCGGCAGAGAAGGTTTACCGTAAATCTGCTGACAGGTGCGCTGACCAGTACCGCCATTGAATGTATGCAGCTGATTACGGGGAGAGGTTTTTTTCAGATTGATGATATACTGACGAACATTCTGGGGACGATACTGGGCTATCTGTGCTTCCGCCTGATATTCAGGCGGTCAGATAAGCACGCATTGTCTTAAGGGCGTTTTTTTCCAGACGGGATACCTGGGCCTGGGAAATGCCGATCATATCGGCCACTTCCATCTGGGTCTTGCCGGAGAAAAAGCGCAGGGAGATGATTTCATATTCACGGGGGCCTAAGCGTTTCATGGCCTCGCTGAGGGAGAGATGTTCCACCCAGGTCTCTTCCTTATTTTTTTTGTCGCTGATCTGATCCATCACATACAGAGTGTCCCCGCCGTCCGTATAGATGGGCTCGTAGAGGCTCATGGGATTCTGGATGGCGTCCATGGCATAGACAATGTCCTCCTTGGAGATGCCCACCTCTGCGGCAATCTCCTCAATGGAGGGTTCTTTCAGATTTTTCCGGGTCAGGGCGTCCCGGGCATAGATGGCCTTGTAGGCGGTGTCCTTTAAGGAACGGGAGACCCGGATGCTGTTATTGTCCCGCAGATAGCGCCGGATCTCCCCGATGATCATGGGAACCGCATAAGTGGAAAATTTCACATTCAGGCTGGAATCAAAATTGTCTATGGCCTTGATCAGGCCGATGCAGCCGATCTGGAACAAATCGTCCACGTTTTCGTTGCTGGAGGAGAAACGCTTGATGACGCTGAGCACCAGACGCAGATTCCCCTCAATGTATTTCTCCCGGGCGTCCTTGTCCCCGTCCTCGATCCGGGCGAAGAGCGCCTCCTTTTCCGCTGCCTTGAGCAGGGGCAGCTTGGCGGTGTTCACACCGCAGATTTCCACTTTTCCTTGTGCCATATCCATACCATGCCTTTCTGTAGAAATTGTGTGAGCAGCCAGCTGCTTTTCTCCTGCGTAAAGGATTATGCTGGTAGTATTTACAAAGGGGGCGGCGGATATTCTGCAAAAGTGAAAAAGGAACAAAAAGTTGGGCGGCCGCATAAGATAGGAAAAGGGCTTGTGAGGCGTGGAAGCATGCTTTTTTCGGATTTTAAAAATAAGGAAGTAATCAATATCCGGGACTGCCGGAGGCTGGGGAAAGTAACGGATTTCGAGTTTGACGAGTGCAGCGGCTGTATCTGTAAGATCATCATTACCGACGGCAGCAAGCTGCTGTGTATCTTCAAACCGGATTTTGAGGTGGTGGTCCCCTATAAGGATATCCGGCAGATCGGCCCGGATATTATTCTAGTTGACATAAATTGTTGAGTATCTTATAATATAGAAAAGGCTTTGTCTGTTTTACGTGAGGAGAAGAGCTATGAAATGTCCTTTTTGCAATCATGAGAATACTCGTGTCATTGATTCTCGCCCTGCCGAGGATAACAATTCCATCCGGCGCCGGAGGGTGTGCGATGAGTGCGGGAAGCGGTTTACGACCTATGAAAAGGTGGAGACGATCCCCCTGATTATCATTAAAAAGGATAACAACCGGGAGACCTATGACCGTGCCAAGATCGAAGCGGGCGTACTGAGAGCCTGTCATAAACGTCCGGTCAGCGCCCCGGCCATTACCCATCTGGTGAATGAGGTGGAGAACGAGATTTTTAATATGGAAGAGAAAGAGATCAGCAGCCAGATGATCGGTGAACTGGTGATGAATAAGCTCAAGGATCTGGATGCGGTGGCCTATGTGCGTTTTGCTTCCGTATACAGGGAGTTCAAGGATGTGAATACTTTCATGGACGAGCTGAAAAAGGTTCTGGAATAACGGACATGAGCAATAAGCAGTGTTAAGGCAGGGCCGGGGACGGTTCCTGCCTGTTTTGCGGCAGCAGCCTGGCCGAAGCAGCAAGGCTGTTGGGTTCTGGGAAAAGGGAAGAGGTATGCTGGAGAGATTTTATCCGGATCATGAGGCGGATTCCGCCTATGCCATTGATTACGGGGGCCTGTATCAGGCCGGGTATCGGGGCATTATTTTTGATATTGACAATACGCTGGTTCCCCATGGCGCTCCGGCGGATGAGCGGGCTGTGGCGCTGTTTGAACGGCTTCACGGGCTGGGGTATGATACGGTGCTGATGTCCAACAATAAGGAGCCCCGGGTGAAGAGCTTTGCGGACCAGGTGAACTCCCGGTACCTGTTTAAGGCGGGAAAGCCGGGCAGGGAGGGGTATCTCAGAGCCATGGAGCAGATGCAGACGGAGCGCTCCAACACGCTGTTTGTGGGAGATCAGCTGTTTACGGATGTGTGGGGCGCCAGAAGAGTGGGGATCACCAGCTATCTGACCCGGCCCATTCATCCTAAGGAGGAGATCCAGATTGTGCTGAAGCGCAGGCTGGAGCGCATCGTCCTCTATTTTTATCACAGGCAGTGCAAACGAAACGGCAAAGAGATTACGAATTGAGAAAGGTTGATGATTCATGCGTGAAATTGACGGACATACCAGAACCTGCGGGCTGATCGGCAATCCGGTGGCACATACCCAGTCCCCCCTGATACAGAACCATATGGCGCAGGCCACGGGGGTCAATCTGGTCTATGTGCCCTTTCCCGTGGCCCAGGGGAACCTGGAGGCGGCGGTGAAAGGAGCGCTGGCACTGGATCTGCTGGGTCTGAATGTGACGGTACCCTATAAGAGCGATGTGATGTCCTATCTGGCAGAGATTGATCCTCTGGCGGAGCGGATCGGCGCAGTCAATACCCTGGTGCGCTGTGAGGGCGGCTATAAGGGCTACAATACGGATATGCCGGGGCTGTACCGGGCCATGCAGCAGGACGGCGTGGAGATCGCCGGGCGCAATGTGGTAATCCTGGGAGCCGGAGGCGTGGCCAGGGCGGTGGCGGTGATGCTGCTGGAGAAAGGGGCTGCGGGCGCTTATATTCTGAACCGCACCGTGGATAAGGCCCGGGCAGTGGCGGAGGAGGTCAACGGGATCGCCGGACGTTCCTTTGCCCAGGCCTACGCACTGTCGGATTACGGGCAGATTCCGGGGGAGAAATGGTTGGTGATCCAGGCCACCAGTGTGGGCATGCACCCCCATGTGGACTGTGCGGTGATGGAGGAGCCGGCATTCTACCGGCATGTGGAGACGGGGTATGATCTGATCTTCAATCCGGGAGTGACCCGGTTTATGAAGCTGACGGAGGCGGCCGGGGGGCGAGCCTATAACGGTGCCCGGATGCTGGTGTATCAGGGGGTGATCGCCTATGAGCTCTGGACGGGCGTTACCATCGGTCAGGATACGGCGGACGAGCTTTGCCGGATGATGGCGCAGGCGCTGGCGGTCCGATGAGGCGGAAGAGGGCGGAGACCAATACGGAACAGTGCAATTTCGCAGGGAATCGGAGACAGGGTTTTTCCGGGCTGCGGATAGGCATGGAAAGGATAAGATGAGAAAGGAATCGGGCGGAAATGTGGTGCTGATCGGTTTTATGGGAAGCGGCAAATCCACCATGGGGATCCGGCTCTCCTACCGGCTGCGGTATCCGGTGGAGGATACGGACAAGCTGATCGAAGCCCAGGCGGGGAAAACCATCAGTGAGATTTTTGCGCAGGAGGGGGAAGAGGCTTTCCGGCAGATGGAGACCCGGCTGCTGGAGAAGCTGGCGGAGAACCAGGGGCAGCGTATTTACTCCGTGGGCGGCGGCACGCCGGTGAGGGCGGCCAACCGTCCTCTGCTGAAAAGGATGGGAACGGTGGTATATCTGCGTGCCCGACCGGAAACCATATATGAGCGGCTGAAAGCCGATACCACCAGGCCTCTGCTGCAGGGAGAGGATCCCGAGGGAAAGATCCGCAGGCTGATGGCGGAGCGGGAAGAGGCCTACAGGGCGGCGGCGGATGTGATCGTGGATGTGGACGATATGGCCGCAGAGGATATCGTAGAAAAAATTGTGAGTCAGCTCGCAGAAAGGACGGAGCAGGATGAAGCTGTTAGTGATTAACGGACCCAATATCAATTTCCTGGGAATTCGGGAGAAGAGCGTGTACGGCACCCAGGATTATGCGTATCTCGTCAATATGATTGAGGAAAAAGGCAGGCAGGAGGGGCATGAGATTACGGTTTTTCAGAGCAACCATGAGGGAGCCATCATTGACCGGATTCAGGAGGCCTATTTTGACGGAACGGAGGGCATCGTGATCAATCCCGGCGCCTACACCCATTACAGCTATGCCATCCGGGATGCGCTGGCCAGCATCACGGTGCCCAAGGTGGAGATCCATATCTCGGATATTACCCAGCGGGAAGACTTCCGCAGGATTTCCGTCACGGCGCCGGTCTGCCAGAAACAGATCTACGGCAAGGGGCTGCCGGGGTACCTGGAAGCCATTGATTTTATTGTGAATTTCAGGCCGCTTTAACGGCGCCGGAGGGAAAACGGCCGCTTTTTCAGGGACGCAGCGGGATGAATTGTTACAATTTTGCAGAGTTTTTATAAAAAACAGTTGAAAAATGCCGTTTTTTATTATACAATCAAAAAGAATTATAACGTGAATATGTAGGAGGAAATATTTTATGATTTCTGCAGGTGATTTCAGAAATGGTATTACTATTGAGTTAGATAATAATATTTACCAGATTATTGAATTCCAGCATGTAAAGCCCGGCAAGGGTGCAGCGTTCGTCAGAACAAAGCTGAAGAATGTGATTAACGGTGGTGTAGTGGAGAGAACCTTCAGACCTACCGAGAAGTGCCCCCAGGCCCGCATTGACAGAAAGGACATGCAGTATTTATACTCTGACGGTGATTTGTTCTATTTCATGGACGTGGAGACCTACGACCAGATCGCTCTGAACGAGGATACGGTGGGTGATGCTCTGAAGTTCGTGAAAGAGAATGAGATGTGCAAGGTATGTTCCCACAACGGCAATGTATTTTCCGTTGAGCCGCCTTTGTTCGTGGAGCTGGAGATCACCGATACCGAACCCGGCTTCAAGGGCGATACCGCAACCGGCGCTACCAAGCCCGCAGTTGTGGAGACCGGCGCTACCGTGGCAGTGCCTCTGTTTGTGGATCAGGGCGATAAGATCAAGATCGACACCAGAACCGGCGAATATCTGTCCAGAGTATAACTGTATAGCTGATAACCGCTTGTAAGAGAAAGGATGAATGTCCTTTCTCTTTTTAGTGCAGAAAAATTGATGTCAAGGAGGAGATGTATGAATTTAAAGTATTTTATGCAGGAAGTAACCGCCCGGGTACAGGCCGTTGTGGGCGAAGAGGCGGAAGTGTGTGTACAGGAGGTCAGAAAGAATAACAATGTGCTGCTGCATGGCCTGTCCATTATGCGCAAGGGCGGAAATGTGTCCCCCACGATCTATCTGGACAGCTTTTATGAGCTGCTGCAGGAGGGTATGGAGATGGAAGAAATTGTGTCGAAGATCCTGTCTTTATATGTCAGGGGATTGCCTCGGGGCAGGGTGGATATGGAATTTTTCCGGGATTTTGAAAAGGTAAGGGACGGGATCGTCTACCGTCTGGTGAACCGGGAGAAGAACCGGGAGCTGCTGGAGGAGATTCCCCATGTGGATTTTCTGGATCTGGCAATCTGCTTTTATTACAGCTATGAACATCCCGAACTGGGAGACGGGATGATCCTGATTCGCAATGCGCATATGGCCATGTGGGGAACCAGCCACCGGGAACTGATGCGTCTGGCGGAACGTAATACTCCCCGGCTGCTGCCGTCCCAGTTCAGCAGTATGGAGAACTCCCTGCGGGGTATTCTGGATGAGGAGCAGCTGGCAGAGATCAGGGAGATGCAGTGGGAGACCGGGAAATATCTGTATGTGCTGACCAATACAAAGCATATTCATGGGGCGGCGGTGATCCTGTATCCGGGACTTCTGGCGGAGGCCGCAAAGCGCCTGGGCCGCAGCTTCTATATTCTGCCCAGCTCCA
>JAGANP010000008.1 GCA_017624175.1 Lachnospiraceae bacterium
CCCTGATCCTGCTGGTGATCATCCTGATCTTTACGCTGTTTACGAACCGGTACACAGAGGAAGACAACAGCAGCAGAGGAGGTGCCCTGCTATGAGAAAAAATATTTTCGGCAGCGTGTTTATCGGCATTATGCTGCTCCTGTTATATCTGCCCATATTGGTTCTAGCATTTTACAGCTTCACCACCTCCGCCAATATCGGGTCCGTCCATGGCTTTACGATGGACAATTACCGGAATCTGTTTTCTAATGAGGAACTGCGGGGAATGCTTCTGGGGACGGTGCTGCTGGCCTTTGGTTCGGCGTTGGCGGCTACGGTGCTGGGGACCCTGGGGGCCATCGGCGCTTTCTATTCCCAAAAAGCGGTTAAGAGCCTGGTGGGGGCGCTGAACCAGGTGCCGGTGATCAATGCGGATGTGGTGACGGGCTTTTCCGTGTGCATCATGCTGGTGGTGGTGCTGGGGATTGACAAGGGCACCTATGTACCCCTGGTGCTGGGACATGTGGTATTGTCCGCTCCCTTTGTCTATCTGTCCGTGGTACCGAAGCTGAAGCAGATGGATGCCAGTCTGTATGAGGCGGCCATGGATCTGGGAGCCACGCCCAGACAGGCGCTGACCAAGGTGGTGCTGCCCCAGATTCAGCCGGGGATCCTATCCGGCTTTGCCCTGGCAGTGACGCTGTCTCTGGATGATTATTTTATCGCCAGCTATACGAAGCCGGCAACCTTTGACACCATCAGTACCTATGTGGTGAATGCCACAAAAGGCTCTCAGACGGAGATCAAGACGGCGCTCTGGGCCCTGTCCACCTTGATTTTCCTGATTGTGATTCTGGTGGTGGTACTGATGAACCTGTCGGGAAGAAAGGTGGGTGACGGGGATGAAAAATAAAAAATGCCGCAGACTCCCGGTCTTCTGTCTGGCAGTATGTCTGGGGGCAGCGTCTCTGGGCGGCTTTGGGCCTGCGGGCAGGGGACTGGGGCATGTGATGGCCAAGGAGGAGGTGATCACCCTCCGGGTCTGCAACTGGGAGGAATATATCGACCTGGGAGACTGGGATGAGGAAGAGCGGATCGAGCTGGACAACGGAGTGGAGATCCTGGGCCGGGAGGCCCTGTACGAGGAGTTTGAGGACTGGTATTATGAGACCTATGGAAAGCGGGTGCAGGTGGAATATTCCTGCTTCGGCACCAACGAGGATCTGTATAATCAGCTGACGCTGGGAGATACCTATGATCTGGTCTGTCCCTCCGATTATATGATTATGAAGCTCATGGCAGAGGGACAGCTGGAGCCCTACTCGGAGGATTTTTTTGATCCAGAGCAGGAGGAGAACTATTACCGGAGAGGCGTCTCCCCTTATATTGCGGAGGTCTTTGCGGAGAATGAAATAAACGGCGAGAGCTGGGAGCGCTATGCCGCCTGCTATATGTGGGGCGTCACGGGAGTGCTGTATAACCCGGAGCTGATGACGCAGGAGGAGGCCTCCACCTGGGCGGTGTTTGACAATCCCGATTTCTACCGGCAGATCACGCTGAAGGATAATGTGCGGGATACGTATTTTGCCACCCTGGGCTATCTGCGGCAGGAGCAGCTGACGGATCCGGCGTTTCTGGAGGCTCCCGACTACCGGGAGCGGCTGGCGGATATGATGAATGATGTTTCCCCCGAGACCATCGAAGAGGTGGAGCAGCTGCTGGGCGGCATCATGGGCAATATCTATGCGCTGGAGACCGACAGCGGCAAAGCGGATATGGTGACGGGCAAGATCATTGCCAACTACCAGTGGTCGGGGGATGCGGTATATGCCATGGATCTGGCGGAGGAAGAGGAGGTGTACCTGCAGTTTGCCGTACCCCGGGAATGCACCAATCTGTGGTTTGACGGCTGGGTGATGCTGAAAAGCGGTATCGGCGGTGATGCGGAGAAAAAGCAGGCGGCCCAGGCCTTTGTCAATTTCCTGTCCAAGCCGGAAAATGCGGTGCGGAATATGTATTATATCGGGTATACCTCCGCCATTGCCGGTGGGGAGGACGATACGGTATTTTCCTATCTGGACTGGTGCTACGGGGCGGAGGATGAGGAAGAGGATCCCATTGCCTATCCTGTGGGATATTTTTTCAGCGGCGATAATACCGATGAGGATTATGTGGTCTACACCACCCGGGAGCAGGTGGGCAGGCAGCTGTATACCCAGTATCCCTCAGAAGAGGTGATCTCCCGGGCGGCGGTAATGTGGTATTTTAATGAAGAAGAGACCCATGATATCAACCAGATGTGGATCAATATCCGCTGTCTGGATGTACGGGATATCCCGCTGTGGTGCGTGCTGCTGATACTGGGCCTGGCAGCGGCGGTGGCAGCGGCAGTCATCCGGCACAAGAAAAATCATTATCTGGGATAAAAATTTGTTGACAAACCCAGGAAGCTTAGGTATAATATAACAGTGTGTGAAAAGAAATGCACGATTATTATGCATAGGAGCGGCTATGTTCATTCAATTAACCGAAGTATTTACGTCCGAGGGAAAGCAGATGAATGCGGAGGCAGAGCTTGAGATGACAAGCTTTGACAACGGCACGGAGCGTTTTGCCATAACGGAAAAGTCTCCTGTTTCCTTTACATTCACCAACTTGGAGAAAGGCAAGATCCTGGTAGAGGGAGAGATGAAGCTCACCCTGCAGGCGGCCTGTGACAGATGTTTGCAGAGTGTGAATGTTCCTCTTTCTGTGGCATTTACACATCAG
>JAGANP010000056.1 GCA_017624175.1 Lachnospiraceae bacterium
CGAGACATTAAAGTATGGTTATATGCGAATAGAGACCAATCGTTGAAGAAACTAATGGGCATGCTTAATCTGAAGCTAGTCGGTCATTATAGGTATTACGGCATCAGCTTTAATGGCAGAATGATTGCGAACTATAAACAGCAAGTAAGAGAGATTCTGTTTAAAGTGCTGAACAGGCGAAGCGACAGAAAGAGTTACACAAGAGAAGGATTCATTGAAATGCTGAAATATTATCCATTGGCATTGCCAAAGATATATGTCAGTTTGTTTTGATACTGTAAATATTATTATGAAGAGCCGTATGCGGGAAAGCCGCACGTACGGTTCTGTGAGGGGCTTACATTGTGAGGTGTGAGTCTACTCGACTGTATGGGAAGAAGGTAAATAAGAATGCTTTATAGATTAGCGGACGAAAATGATATAGGAGCGATTTGCAATTTGGTTAAAGCTGCAATCCGCAACATGGAAAGGCAGAATATTTTTCAATGGGATGAGTTATATCCTGCTAAAGAGGATTTCCTTGAGGACATCCAAAAACAGCAGCTTTTTATGGGTTTATTGGGCGATGATATTGCGGTAGTATATGTTGTAAATGAAGAATGTGATGAAGAATACCAAAATGGTATGTGGAAGTATCCGGATTGTGAATATCGTATTATCCATAGGCTGTGTGTCAATCCGATATATCAAAATCAAGGTATAGCAAGAAAGACACTTTCGCATATTGAGGGAGAATTGAAAAAATTAAATGTTGGAACAGTACGCCTTGATGTATTCAGTAAGAATCCTTTTGCATTATCGTTGTATCAAAACAAAGGATATGAAAATGTCGGTTTTGCAGATTGGAGAAAGGGAAGATTTTATCTTATGGAAAAGCTACTATAATACAACTTCCAGTTTGCAGAAAGGAAAAATCGGGTTTTTATAGATAAAAAAGCTGTCAGGACAGTTCAAGCACAGTTACTGCCTGGCACCAGGAGAGGATTTATGCGGAAACAAATCATTTTATGTATAGCACTTTGCCTGATCTGTCTGGCGGCCTGCGGGCGTCAGGAAACGGATGAAGAGATAGGGGAGAGAATCGCCGGGAAAATCTATGTTTATGAGAAAGAGGGCACCGGTGGCGGCGAGTTTACTATATACTTGGGAGAGGACGGCGTCTATACATATGAGGAAAGTCCTTTGAGCAGTTATATCGGGAGAGGAAGCTGGACGGTGGAGGACGGTTTCCTGATCCTGACGGAGGACGAGGATCGGGGGAGAGAAGAGGGATTTGCTAATCGTTTCCGGGTGGAGGAAGAGGAACTGGTCTACCTTGACGGGCAGTCAAGCAATTTCCTGTATATTGATGCCGATGATGGGGATAGATTCCGGGAGACTCCTTTGGAGGAAATCCAGGTTCCTGTCCTTGCCGTAATGACGGAAGAGGAATTGATCCGGGAGATTATAGATCAGGAGCATTTTTATGACTTGCTTCTGAGTGATGATTCAGTGAGCGAGCACACAAGATTTGTATATGGTTTCAGGAAAAAATGCAAGGCGCTGGACGAACTGTTAAAGCGGGAGAATGCAGCCGAAGCGGTTCTCTCTGCTATTCAAAGCTGCAATGAGGCGATTTCCTCTGCTGAATTGGAGAGAGATGGTCTGAAGAGCATTTTGGATTATCTCCTTGATGCGGAAAAGGAATCCCTGGAGCTGGCCGGTGTGGAAAACAGAATGACAGATGCTGCGGCGGGGAAAACAGATACTGTCGGAGCGGAGGAAAAGGAATTGATCCGGCGGATTACAGCGGACGAACATTTTTCGGAGCTGCTGGCGGGTGAACATGCCTGGGAACAAAGATGGGCAGTATATTGGTTTGGTAAAAACTGTGAGGAATTGGAGGAACTGCTGAAACGGGAGGATGCAGCCCAGATCGTCCTTTCCGCTATCCAGGAACGCAACTGCGAAATTCTGGCGCATGAGACGGATTCGGCGGAGCTGGAAAAGATCAGATGTGAACGGGATGGACTGCGGTATATTCTGGATTATCTGCTGCTTCCGGAAAAGTAGCCCCGGGATGACGCACAGGGACCGGAAGAACCTCGGGAACTACAATAACTACAATAAGGAAAAGACGGTATAAGCAACACAATCCATGCTTGTACTGTCCTTTTTTTAATGGTAAAATAATTGCAGGGTTGTTTGATAAAAAAGGAGCGCACGCCATGGCATTTGCACATCTGCACGTCCACACGGAATATTCCCTGCTGGACGGTTCCAATAAGATAAAAGAATATGTAAGACGGGTCAAGGAGCTGGGGATGGACAGCGCCGCCATCACCGATCACGGCGTCATGTACGGCGTGCTGGAATTTTACCGGGAGGCCAAGGCGGCGGGGATCAATCCGGTCATTGGCTGCGAGGTCTATGTGGCGCCAAAGTCCCGTTTTGATAAGGAACTGACCGGCGGCGAGGACCGATACTATCATCTGGTGCTGCTGGCGGAGAACAATACGGGCTATGCCAACCTGATGAAGATTGTCAGCAGGGGCTTTACGGAGGGGTATTATTATAAGCCCCGGGTGGATATGGAGGTACTGCAGAAGTATCACGAGGGGATTATCGCCCTGTCCGCCTGCCTGGCGGGTGAGGTACAGCGGAATATCTCCAAGGGGCTCCTGGACGAGGCCCGCAAGAGCGCCCGGAAGTATGAGGCCTGCTTCGGCAAGGGCAATTATTTCCTGGAGCTGCAGGATCACGGGATCCCGGAGCAGAAGCGGGTGAACATAGAGCTGATGCAGATGAGCCGGGAGTTGGATATTCCGCTGGTGGTCACCAATGACGTGCATTATACCTATGCCTCCGATGTGGAGGCGCACGATATTCTGCTGTGCCTGCAGACCGGCAAAAAGCTGGCGGATGAGGACCGCATGCGTTATGAGGGCGGCCAGTACTATGTCAAAAGCGAGGAGGAGATGAAAGGGCTCTTTCCCTATGCCTGGGAGGCGGTGGAGAATACCCAGCGGATTGCGGACAGATGCCATGTGGAAATCGAATTCGGCGTCCGCAAGCTCCCCCATTATGAGGTGCCGGAGGGATATGACTCTTGGGGATATCTCAACAAACTGTGCCGGGACGGCCTGCAGGAGCGTTACGGGGACGGCTCCCAGCCTGCGGGGGATACGGGCATGACCCTGCAGGAACGTCTGGACTATGAGCTGGACGTGATCCATACCATGGGTTTTGTGGACTATTTCCTGATCGTATGGGATTTTATCAATTACGCCAAATCAAACGGCATTCCGGTGGGGCCGGGACGAGGCAGTGCGGCGGGCAGTATCGTGTCCTACTGCCTGAAAATCACCAATATCGACCCCATCCGCTATAATCTGCTGTTTGAGCGCTTCCTGAACCCGGAACGTGTGTCCATGCCGGATATTGATATTGACTTCTGCCCCAACCGGCGGCAGGAGGTCATCGACTATGTGAGCCGCAAGTACGGACCGGAGAAAGTGGTGCAGATCGTGACCTTCGGCACCCTGGGGGCCAAGGGCGTGATCCGGGATGTGGGCCGGGTCATGGATCTGCCCTATTCCTATGTGGACGGGATTGCCAAGCTGGTGCCCGGAGATCTGAATATTACGCTGGAGCTGGCGCTGGAGAAAAGCCCGGAGCTGAATAAGCTCTACCGGGAGGACGAACAGGTGCATGTACTGATTGATATGTGCAAGCGTCTGGAGGGCCTGCCCCGCAACACCGGTATGCATGCGGCGGGAGTGGTGATCTGCCCCGATGCGGCGGACGAGTTTGTTCCCTTATCCAGAGGCGGGGACGGTTCGATTACCACCCAATATACCAAGGATCCGCTGGAGGAGCTGGGCCTGCTGAAAATGGACTTTCTGGGCCTGCGGAACCTGACTGTGATTCGGGACGCCGTGAATTTTGTGGAGCAGACCACGGGCAAAAAAATTGATATCGACAATATTGATTTTAATGATCCCAAGGTGCTCTCCTACATCGGCACCGGCAGAACCGAGGGCATCTTCCAGCTGGAGAGCGGTGGGATGAAGAGCTTCATGAAGGAGCTGCGGCCTCAGAATTTCGAGGATATTGTGGCCGGTATCTCCCTGTACCGCCCCGGCCCCATGGACTTTATTCCCAAATATATTCAGGGCAAAAACAATGCGGCGGCGACCAGCTATGCCTGCCCTCAGCTGGAGCCGATCCTGAAAAACACCTATGGATGTATGGTCTATCAGGAACAGGTGATGCAGATCGTGAGAGACCTGGGCGGCTATACCATGGGACGCAGCGATCTGGTGCGCCGTGCCATGAGTAAAAAGAAGCATTCCGTCATGGAAAAGGAGCGGGAGAATTTTGTCCACGGCAATCAGGAAGAGGGCGTGCCCGGCTGTGTGGCCCGGGGCATCGACGAGAAAACGGCCAACCGGATCTATGACGAAATGATGGACTTTGCCAATTATGCATTCAATAAATCCCATGCAGCCTGCTATGCGGTGGTAACTCTGCAGACCGCATGGCTGAAATACTATTATCCTGTGGAATTTATGGCGGCGCTGCTGACCTCGGTCATTGATAACCCGAAAAAGGTGTCCGAATATATTCTGTGCTGCCGGAGCATGGGAATCAAAATTCTGCCGCCGGACATCAACCAGGGAGATGCGGGCTTTTCCGTGGCGGACGGCAACATCCGCTATGCCCTGACGGCCATCAAAAACGTGGGACGGCCCATTATTGAGGCCATCGTGGAGGAACGGCGGCTGCGGGGGCCGTACACCAATCTGAAAGATTTTATCACCAGAGTGGCGGAAAAAGACGTAAACAAGCGGGCCATCGAGAACTTTATCAAGGCCGGTGCCCTGGATAGCCTGGGGGGGACCCGAAAGCAGTGCATGAGCGTCTATGTGCAGATCCTGGATCATATTGTGAAAGATAAAAAGAATAACCTGGCGGGACAGATCTCTCTCTTTGACATTGCCGGAGAGGAGGAGAAGGAGGAATTCGATATCCGTATGCCGGATGTGGGAGAGTATCCCCGGGAGATGCTGCTGGCCTTTGAAAAGGAGGTGCTGGGCATCTATGTCAGCGGTCATCCGCTGGAGGAATATCAGGAGCTGCTGCAGAAGCATACCACCTATCGGAGCAGCGATTTTGCTTTGGATGAGGAGACCGGACAGGTGGCGGTGCCGGATCGGGAGACGGCGGTGATCGGCGGCATGGTGGCGGAGAAGACCATCAAATACACCAAGAATAACCAGGTGATGGCATTTATCAGCCTGGAGGATCTGGTGGGTAACGTGGAGGTGGTCATATTTCCCAGGGACTATGAACAGTATTCCGCCCTGCTGGCGGAGGACGCCAAGATCTTTATCAAGGGGCGCATCTCCGTGGAGGAGGATAAGGATGCCAAGCTGATCTGTGAGCGGATCGCCAGCTTCGAGGAGGCGGCCCGGGGCGGAATCCTGTTCCCGGGCCGGGGCAGGACTTTCCGCCCCTCAGGCATTGATGGAAACAGCCAGGGCAGCTATGGAGCAGGCGGAAGCTACGGGTCAAACGGCAGCGGCACCGTCCGGAAGCAGTCGGACCAGTACAGGCAGCAGATGAACGCCGCAGCCCCCGGGGGCGCAAAAGCCGATATCGGCAAGATGCCGGAGGGCGTCTGGATCCAGTTTCCCACGATGGAAGCGTATCAGCAGGCTCAGCAGCAGCTGCTTTCAGCGATTGCGGACTCGGACGGCCAGGATCATGTGGTGATCTATATCCGCAATCCCAGATCCGTAAAAATCCTGCCGGACAACCTGAATGTGCTGGCGGACGAAGAATTGCGGCAGCGGCTGAATGCACTTTTTGGGGAAGAAAACGTTAAATTTCTAACAAAACCTATTGAAAACCATTAGGAAATGGATTAAAATAGGAAAATAATGAGGCATATAGGAGCTTACGTTAGGAGGATAAAGCATCATGGAGAAGCAGTTAAAGACAATCGGTGTGTTGACCAGTGGCGGAGATGCCCCCGGCATGAATGCTGCCATTCGTGCAGTGGTACGTACAGCTATTGCGAGAGGACTGAAAGTAAAGGGAATCAAGAAAGGCTATAACGGTCTGTTAAATGAAGAGATTATAGATATGCAGCCGAAGGATGTGTCCGATATCATCCAGCGGGGCGGTACGATTCTGGGTACGGCACGCTGTCTGGAGTTTAAGACGCCCGAAGGGCAGCAGAAAGGTGCGGAGATCTGCAGAAAGCACGGCATTGACGGCCTGGTAGTGATTGGCGGCGACGGCTCCTACCGCGGTGCGGGAAAGCTCTCTGCCCTTGGCATTAATACCGTCGGTGTACCGGGTACCATCGATCTTGATATCGCATGTACCGATTATACCATCGGCTTTGACACTGCAATTAATACTGCGATGGAGGCGATTGACAAGGTAAGGGATACATCCACTTCCCATGAGCGCTGCAGCATTATCGAGGTAATGGGACGTAACGCCGGATATATTGCACTGTGGTGCGGTATTGCCAACGGCGCCGAGGATATCCTGCTCCCGGAAAAGTATGACTATAATGAGCAGGCGATTATCAACAATGTCATTGACAACCGTAAGAAAGGCAAGACCCATCACATCATTGTCAATGCGGAGGGCATCGGCCATTCCACTTCCATGGCAAGAAGAATTGAGGCAGCCACCGGTATTGAGACCCGTGCAACGATCTTAGGTTACATGCAGCGAGGCGGCAATCCCACCTGTAAGGATCGTTATTATGCATCCATCATGGGCGCCTATGCTGTGGATATTCTGCTCCAGGGCAAGACCAACAGAGTCGTGGGCTACCGGGGCGGCGAATTTGTGGACTTCGATATTGAAGAGGCTCTGAATATGCAGAAGGGCATTGACGAGTACCAGTACGAGGTAGCAAAGCTTTTATCCATCTAGCTTTTATAGAGACGGCAACAGCTGTTATACCGCCGCAGGAGGCATGTATAACAGCTGTTTTTTTAGAATAGATTTCAGGAGCAGAATTCATGATTACGAGCACAGCCAATCAGAGGGTAAAACAGATCGTGCAGTGGCAGACTAAGGCAAAGACCCGCAGACAGGACGGCATATTTCTGGCGGAGGGACTGAAAATGTATGAGGAGGCGCCGGTCGGCCTGATCCGGGAGGTATACCTGACGGAGCCCCTGCTGCAGCGCCTGATCTGCCGCCGGGAGCAGGGTGATATTTATATAGAAGAAAAGCTGAAAAAAACCGGCTATGAGCTGGTATCGGAAGAGGTCTTTACCCGGATATCCGATACCCGGTCTCCCCAGGGGATTCTGACGGTGATGGATCAGCAGACCTATGAACCGGAGCAGCTGCTGGAGGGAGAGAAGCCGCTTCTGGTGCTGCTGGAGGATCTGCAGGATCCGGGGAATCTGGGAACCATCCTGCGGACCGGTGAGGGTGCGGGAATAACAGGCGTTATCATGAGCCGGAACACGGTGGATATTTACAATCCCAAGACCATCCGATCCACCATGGGCTCCATCTACCGGGTGCCCTTTCTCTATGTGGAAAGCATGGAGGAAACCATCAGGCTCCTGCAGAAAAAGGGAATTCGGGTCTATGCGGCGCATCTGCAGGGACAGGCCTATTACAGCAGCCTTTCCTTTACCGGGGGAACCGCTTTCCTGATCGGCAATGAGGGAAACGGGCTGCGCAGGGAGACCGCAGACCTGGCGGACTCCTATCTGAAAATTCCCATGGAGGGCCGGGTGGAGTCCCTGAATGCGGCTATCGCCGCTTCCCTGCTGGTATATGAGGCCCACCGGCAGAGACATATGTAATGGATGCAGCGGATTGTTCCCGGGCAGCGCCGGGAGGAAAGCAGATGGCAGCAGGCATTGGCACAGGCAATGCCGATGTGCGGCATAGTGAGGAGGAACAGTATGGAACAGACAAAGAAAATTGGTTTTATCGGTTTGGGCAATATGGCAACGGCTATGATCGGCGGTATCCTGCAGAAAGGGACGGCCCGGAAAGAGGAGATTATCGGTTCTGCCAGGACAGCAGCCACCTGTGAGCGGGTGCAGGAGCAGTATGGGATTACCACCTATTCCTCCAATCCGGAGGTGGCCCGGCAGGCGGATATTCTGTTTCTTGCCGTAAAGCCCAGTTTTTCCCGGAGGTAATCGGGGAGATCCGCAGCGCAGTAAGGCCGGAAACCCGGATCGTCAGCATTGCGGCAGGCAAGAGCCTTGCGGAAATCGCCGCCCTCTTCGGCGGGGAGAGAAAGCTGGTGCGCTGTATGCCCAATACTCCGGCTTTGGTGCTGGAGGGCTGCACCGGGGTATGCGCCAATGACCGGGTGAGCGAGGCGGAAATGGCGGAGGTGATGGGGCTGCTGCGCAGCTTTGGTGTGGCGGAGGCGGTACCGGAGCGGCTGATGGACGCAGTGGTGGGCGTCAGCGGCAGGTCCCCGGCCTATGTCTTTCTGTTTCTGGAGGCCATGGGGGATGCGGCGGTGGCAGCAGGCATGCCCCGGCAGCAGGCTTATACCTTTGCGGCCCAGGCAGTACTGGGCAGTGCGAAGCTGATGCTGGAGACCGGGAAGCATCCCGGAGAACTGAAAGATATGGTGTGCTCTCCCGGCGGTACCACGATCCAGGCGGTGAAAGTGCTGGAGGAAAAAGGACTGCGGGGAGCGGTGATGGATGCCATGGAAGCCTGCATTGAAAAATCCAGAAATCTGTGAAAAATTTTTGATGAAAACTGGGGGAATGGCCCCAAAACCGCAGAAACACAGCGTTCTCTGCGGTTTTTTAATGGGGGTTGACAAGTGAGACGGCTTCTGCTATGATGTGCCTTGTAACAAAATTAACAATATTGTAATAATTTAGTTAATAAACGGGAACACTTTATTACAAAAAATTGTTGGAGGTAAAAGAAATGGCAAGAAGCAAAAGGCTGTCTGCTGCTTTAGCCGGTGTACTCCTGATGGGAGTGCTGGCAGGCAATGCGGACATGACCGTAGAAGCTGGCAGCAATTCAGATTACCTGGATTTATTGAGCGGCGGTGTTACAGCGATGCTGGATTCCAGTGCAGGAAGCGCAGAGGAGCTGATCAGCGCCACAGAGGAAAGCCTCAGCCTGAGAGCGGCGCAGGAGGAGGCGGAGTGTACATTGGTGATGGCCAATGTCAAGGATGCTCTGAATGTCAGAGCGGAAGCCAGCGAAGATGCGGAAAAGGTAGGAATGATATACAAGGACTGCGGCGGCACCATTTTGGAGCGGGCGGACGGCTGGACCAAGATCCAGTCGGGAGACCTGATCGGATGGGCAAAGGATGATTACCTGCTGTTTGATGAGGAGGCTAAGGAATTGGCCAGCGACGTAGGTATGACCCTCGCCACCATTGATGCGGATGCCCTGCGGGTTCGGATGGAGCCCGATGCGGATGCGGACATCTACGGCGTCCTGGCTAAGGGCGAGATCGTGGAGGTTCTGAATGTAGAGGAAGACGGCTGGGCATGTATTGACTATGAGGGAAAGGACGGCTATGTGTCCTCTGAATTCATAGACATTGATTTTAAGATTGACTTCGGTGAGACCCTGGAGGCCATCAGGGAACGGGAGGAAGCCGAGCGGGAAGCAAAGCGCCATGTGAATTACGGCGAATATACCACAGATGCGGATACCACGCTGCTGCTTGCGGCGCTGATCCAGTGCGAGGCCGGAGGCGAAAGCTATGAGGGCCAGCTGGCTGTGGGTTCCGTGGTGATGAACCGTGTCAGAAGCGGCGCCTATCCCGATACGATCCATGGCGTTATCTATGCATCGGGTCAGTTCACACCGGCACAGAGCGGTAAGGTAAATCGGGTGTATGAGTCCGGCAAGATTAAGGAGAGCTGTATCCAGGCAGCCCAGGAGGCCATCTCCGGGGTATCCAATGTAGGAGATATGACGCACTTCCGCCGGAACAACGGCCGTGAGGGTCTTGTGATCGGCA
>JAGANP010000057.1 GCA_017624175.1 Lachnospiraceae bacterium
AGTGGACATCATATCCGACATGATATCCACCATGGAAGCCATGCTGAAAGCAGACGGCTCAAAGTTCCGGTTATTGCGGTAATAAGCCGCCAGAAAATTTTCCGTAGTTTCCGCAAAGGCATCACTGTCCACACCCTCCCTGGTAATCACGGTAAACTGGGAATAACCCTCCGTATGATTGATCTCCATAGCGGTTTTCAGCGGAATATAGAGGTCCGTAACGGTATCTTTTTCCGACACCAGGGACATCATCATAGCGGACTGTTCGTACTGATAGACGCCAATCACCGCAAAATCAAGGTATTTGTCCCCCACACTGACCTGGACAATACTGCCGATGGCCTTTTCCTCATCCCCATCAAACATATTATTCACCGCAAGATCCGATATCATTGCCACCTTATAGCCCTCATCCAGCTCTGTCTGGCTGAAATATCTGCCCGTCAGCAGCTCCAGGTCATTGGCCAGAAAATAACCCAGGCTGGTGCCCGTAACAGATACGTTGGCATACAGCCCGCCGTCCTGAATCCGGCCCTGGCCCAGCTCCTCGGCGACAGAAATACCGGCAATGGAATCCGCATAGGTTTCACAGTAATTTTCCAGCATTTCCTTAGTAAAGTAATCCTCCTGGCTGGTCATGCTTCTGCCGCCTCCGCCGCCAAAGGACATTCCCTCCTCGGTGGTTTCCTCCTCCTGTGTCCTCTGCTGCAGCGCCACCGTGATATTATTGACGCCCATGGAATTCATGGAATCCGTCACTGTGGAAGTCACGGAATTGCCCACCGTCATAATGGCAATTACAGAAGAAATACCGATAATGATGCCCAGCATGGTCAGCAGGGCCCGCATTTTGTTGGCCTTCAGGCTAAACAACGCCAGCCTTATATTTTCATAAAACATCATCATACGCCGCTGCCCTGCCTTTCTCCGATGATGCAGCCATCCTTGATGGTGACCACTCTTCCGGTTTCTTCCGCCAATTCAGGAGAATGCGTAATCAGGACGATGGTCTTGCCCTGCTCCTTGTGCAGCTTATGAAACAGATCCATCACCATGCGTCCGGTGTTGGAATCCAGTGCCCCGGTGGGCTCATCCGCCAGAATGATGGCCGGATCATTGCTCATGGCTCTGGCGATGGCTACCCGCTGCTTCTGTCCGCCGGACAATTCCTCCGGCAGATGCTTCATCCGATCCTCCATCCCCACCATAGTCAGCAGTTCCTTGGCTCTTTCCACCCGCTTTTTGCCGGAAATCCCCGCATAGAGCATGGGCATCTCCACATTTTTCAGGGCGTTGGTCCGGGCGATCAGGTTGTAGGTCTGGAACACAAAGCCGATCTTTCGATTGCGGATGCCGGACAGATCCTTATCCTTGGCAGCAATCATATCCAGCCCCTCTAAGTGATACTCTCCCTCGGTGGGACGATCCAAAGCGCCAATAATGTTCATCAGCGTAGATTTACCGGAGCCGGAGGCGCCCACAATGGCTACAAACTCTCCCTCATAAACCGTCAGACTGATGCCGTTTAGTACCTGCAGTTCATTGGGTGTGCCGATATAGAAGCGCTTATAGATGTCTTTCAGCTCGATCATTGCTCGTTTGCTCATCTAAAAACCTCCCATGGGGCCCATCTCCAACAGCAGCTGGTTGATATCCTCCAAACTATTATTGGCGGGTACAATGACCTCCAGTCCTTCCGTGATGCCTTCACCGGAGATCTCCACATAATAATCGCTCTCAATACCCTTGGTCACAGAGATCCTCCGGGTCTGGGGCTGATTGGCAGCCGGACTGCTGCCCGGATCCCGGGACTCCTCCTGTCCCTCGTCTGCAGGCTCGCCGCCCTGCTGTCCTGCTGCCGCAGGATTGCCCTCATCCATTACTTCCACATAATAGCTGCCGTCCTCCGCCGTCTGTACCGCCGCATAGGGCACCGTCAGGACATTCTCCTTGCTGCTGATAATGATGCTCAGCTTGGCGGTCATATCCATGCGCAGATCCTCACAGGGCGTATCAATACTGGTTTTCACGGTATAGGTCACAGAGGAGCCGCCCGTTGCCCGGGGCGCTATGGAGATTACCTTCCCCTCCAGCTCCAGATCCCCGGTGCCGTTGGTCTTAATCACGACTCTCTGGCCCACTTCGATCTTGCTGATATCATATTCATCTATCTCCACAGTGACCTCATAGCTGCTGATATCTTCAATGGTCACGATGGCACCGCCGTTATAGCTGTCCCCCGTTTCCAGATTTACCGAAGTCACCACGCCGCTGATGGGCGCCGTCACATTGCAGGCCTCAATCTGCTCCAGATAGCGGTCAATCTGCTGCTGGTCGGATATACCGGAGGTGGCGGCGTTTAACTGGCTGGAAGTGAGACTGTCCTGTCTGCTCTGCAGGGTACTGTTGCCGCTGCGGATGGTATCCTCCTGGCTTTGCAGCACCTTCTGATAAGCATCATAGGCATTGTTCACCGCCGTGACAGCCTGGTCATATACGGATTTCAACCCCTTTTCCGTCTCCTGGGCAGTACTGTACTGCAGCTGGTATTCCGTAATCAGCTGCTCTAAGCGTGCCGCTTCTGCCTCCAGGGCAGCGCTGTCTGCAGCATCGGAACCGGAAACGGAAGCCCCCGTTTCCGTCAGAAGATTCAGCTGCTCATGTACCTGAGCCAGCTGCGCCTGATAGTCCTCCAGTGCCAGCCGGATTTCCGTACTGCTCTGATTGGCACTGCCATAGCTGGAACCGGCTCTGTTCATGCGTTCCCTGGCTTCCTCATAGCTTTTCAGAGCGCTGGCTGCCTGGTCGTCCATCCGGGACTGTTCGATCCGGGCAGAGGTACCTGCCTCCTCCAGATTGCGCTGGGCGGAGTCCAGCTCCAGCTGGGTTCTGCTCCGGGTCACGCTTAAGGACAATTCCGAATTAGCCAGATTTTCTTCCAGATCCGCCGTATCCAGCAGACACAGCAGATCCCCCTCCTGCACCATATCCCCCACCTGTACCGGCACGCTGAGAGACTTCACTCCCGTAACCTCCGCCGTTACGCTTTTACTGCCGGCGCTGGTAACTGATCCTGTGGCGGATATACTCTCTACCAGAGAGCGCCGCTCCACTGCAGCCGTCTCCTGCTGGCTGAGCATACTCATCATGGTCTCCGCTGCCGACTGCATGCTGATGATAAATCTGCCGATCAGGATCCCCAGGATAAGCAGAATCACCAGGACGATGCAGAGCTTTTTATGCTTCTTGATCCACTTCATGTAATTGTCCTCATTTCCGTACCGCTTCTATAAATATGTATATCCGGCTGCTGCGGCACATAACAAACCGGGGCAAATAAATCTGAAACTCATTTTAACCCCGGTTTCTGAAATAATCTATAGAAAAACCACTTTTTTCATAAAGTTCACAGTCTTTTCATATTTTTTGCTGATGTTCAGGCTTCCAGCCTCTTTGCCAGCTCCTGAACACCATTCTCATAGGAAAAGCATACCTCTCCGAACAGGCTGCTGTAATAGTCCGCCGCTGCCTGCTGTCGGGTACGGGCGATCTCTGCTCCTCTCTGTGTATAAAAATGGGAATACACCTTTTCCAGCTTGTATTTATATTCCTGAAAAAAGGACGGCTCTGAATCCTCTGCGCCATCCAGGACCCTTCCCTCCTCATTCACATGATACAGGGGTTCTGATACCTGACCTTTGTAAAGAAGAGTTCTGGCGATTCCTATGGCTCCCGTGGCATCCAGCTTATCCGCATCAAAAAGAATTTTTGCCTCAATGGTTTCCGGAATATTGTGATTGCGGTAGCGGTGAGTCAGTATACAATGTCTCACCGCCGCCGCAAAATCCTCCGCAAATCCATGATCCACCAGATACCTGTAGGCTTTTTCCGCTCCCACCTGGGCATGGCACAGCTGCGGATTCTCAAACTGCTCTTTGCGGCCGATATCATGGAGCAGGCAGGCGCAGATCAATACATCATAGTCCACACTCTGCTGTGTCACGGCAATTTCCAGTGCATTGTAAAGCACCCGATAAATGTGCTCCTTATCATGAGCGCTGTCCCCCATGCAGGACAGCATATAATCCTCCAGCTGCTGATATACCTGATTTGTCATGTCTGTTTCCCTCCCGTGCAGACAAAATACCCGCTTCTTCCCTGATTTGCTATCGTTCTGCCGCCAGCTCCTTTCGGACATTACGGATCAACATTTGTTTCCATTATACGGGAGCCAATCATACATTACAAGGACAGAAAAATCTATTTTTTCTCTTTTTTCTCTATTGATGACTTCTGAGAGCTTTCCGCAGCCGCTGTCCCCTGTCCGGTCTGCATCCTTTCCTGCTCTTGCTTCTCAGCATCCTTTTTCTCCGGGCCGTTTTCAAGCCACCAGCCCCACACGGCCACCGCCGCAACAATTACACACATTACCCCTACAAATATATTCTGTATCATTATTTTATCATCCTCTCGTTTTTCCTCTGGCTTCCCCAAACTGCAGGTACGCCAAAACAGGCCTGCCGCAGCAAATCGAAAATGAGGCCATCCTCATTTCCGGACTTACCGTTTCAGACCTTGCCGTAATCTATGTAGTTACCCTTGAGAAAAATCAGAGGATATGCTCTTTCTGCCCATCCTGATCATGCATATAGGCAATAATCCTGCTCTGACTGTCCGAGGATGCCGTCTCCGCCGCATCCATGCTCTCAGCACTCCCTGCAGGCTGCCCGAAGATTTCAATGACACAGCTGTCAGATACTTCGCTGTCTCTGAGACCGCTCCGCTTCACCTGTCTGCAACGCTCCAGCAAAACGGTAGCCTGATCCTGCTCCATCCGCTCCAGAGGGCCATCCGTCTCCGGCAGTTTGGCAATGCAGTCCTGATAGAACCGCTCCACCGGAATCCTTACGGTATCCTGTGCCGTATCCGGGATCTGCTCCGCTGCCTGTCCATCCGCCTGCCCTGTCACCGGTACACTGCTCAGATCCGCCCTGAGGGCACACGAAACAGAGGTGTACACCGGGACATCCGTGGCGGATCCCGTCCCATATACACCTACCAGGCATAAAACCATCAGCAGCACCAGGCTGATTCCTTTTTTGTGCCTTTCTTTCCGCTTCATGCGCACTCCTTTTTCCAAGCTTTACAGATTTCTGATCCGTTCCCTTACCGGCAGCACCATGGACGGGGAAACGGACAGCTCGTCCACTCCCATTTCCAGGAAAGTCTCCGTCAGTTCCAGATCCGCACCCAGTTCCCCGCAGATGCCCACCCAGGCGCCGCCTTTGTGGCCGTTTTCCACCGTCATGCGGATCATTCGCAGCACCGCCGGGTGATGGGCATCATAAAAGGGCTCCAGCCGGGGATTCTGCCGGTCAATCGCCAGTGCGTACTGTGTCAGGTCATTGGTGCCGATGCTGAAAAAGTCCGTTTCCGCCGCCAGTTCCTCACTGATCATCACCGCCGCCGGTGTTTCGATCATGACGCCCACCTCCACCTCCCGAAAGGGGATCCCCTGGGCCGTCAGTTCCCCCCTGACCTGCTGCAGGATCTCCTTAGCCTGCCGCAGCTCTTTCAGGGAGATAATCATGGGAAACATAATCCCAATATTCCCGTAAGCGCTGGCCCGCAATATAGCTCTCAGCTGGGTTCTGAAAATGTCCTGCCGGGTCAGACAGATGCGGATCGCACGATACCCCAGGGCCGGATTGGTCTCTTTTTCCAGTCCGAAATATTCCGCCTGCTTATCTGCGCCGATATCCAGGGTACGAATAATGACTTTTTTATCTCCCATGCGCTCCGCCACTGCCCTGTACGCCTGAAACTGTTCCTGCTCCGTGGGATAGTCCTTTGCTTTCAGATATAAGAATTCACTGCGGAACAGACCGATCCCCTCCGCATCATTTTGCAGGGCAGCGTCCGCATCGGCCACACTGCCGATATTGGCATACAGGCGAACCCTTCTGCCGTCCCCGGTAACGGTTTCTTTTCCTCTTACGGCTTCCAGCAGCAACCTCCGGCGCCCCTCCGATTCCTGCCGTTTCCGGGCATCTGCCAGTGCCTCTTCATCGGGATCAACCGTCAGAATCCCGCCTGCCCCGTCTAAAATCGCCAGTCGGCCGTCCCAGGAGGGTTGGATCTCCACACCGAGAAGTGCGGGGATATCCATGGTGCGGGCCAGAATCGCCGTATGACTGCCTGTGGAGCCATACCGGGTCACAAAGCCCAGCAGCTTGCCCTTATCCAGCTGCACCGTCTCGCTGGGAGAAAGCTCCTCTGCCATCAGGATTACCGGCTCACGCCAACGGATATCGCTCTTTTCGCCGCCCTGGAGTATGGTCACCAGCTGCTCCGTAATATCCCGGATATCCGCCGCCCGGGCGCTGATGATTTCGTCCTCCATTCCGGCAAAATATTCCGCCAGCCTCTCCCCGGTCAGCTTCACGGCATACGCCGCATCCATCCGCTGCTCTTCAATCCTGCTTCTGATCTCCCGGATATACTCAGGATCCTCCAGGATCAGCAGCTGGGCTTTCAGGATTTCCGCCTCCGCCTCGCCCACCTCTCCCAGAGCCTTGATATACAGCTGCCCCAGCTGTTCCGCCGTCCGGGCAACCGCTCTCTCCAGCCGGATCAGCTCCCCGGGCACATCGGCAGTCTGCTCCTGTTTTACCGCCGCCGTGTTTTTCTTATAATAAAAGATCCTGCCTATGGCAATTTTGTCCCCTATGGCTTGTCCCTTGTGCTGCTCCATATGCGGTCTCCTTTGGGTTCTGCGACTTCCTGTTCCTATTTTAACATAAAATACGCATTTCTGCCATCAATATAGAAATTTCATTTGGCTTCATTTGGCTCTCTGTTAGCTCCGGCGTTCCTGCCCACTGTTGCCAGCGCAGCTATGGACTTATATAGAAAAAATGCATTGTCTGGTCCATCTTTCCTGAGAGAAAATGGACTGCTCCTGAAAAATTGTTTATGCCGGTCCACTTCTCCTTTTTAAAAGTGGTCTCTTGGGGATATTTTTTCTGCTGCGGTCCACCTTTTTGCTCATAAGGTGGACCAACAGGTACATTTATTTTTTATCGGTCCATTTTATATGACATAAGAAATTGTTTGCTTCATATTTATGGTAAATGAAAAATTTTTAATGTTTTTCGTTAAAAATGTATTGACAGAGGTAATGGTCTGCGTTATTATGTATTTAACGATAAACATTAAATATTTAATGAAAATCTATCAATCAGCGTGCATACACGCAGAAAAGAGGAAAATATGATCAAACAAGAAGCTATTCGTAAAATCAACTCCATGGGAAAGGCCGGTGTCATTTTTAGCCGTATTCTGAAAATTCTGATGATCGTGGCAGCCGTATTTATACTGGGGGTGGCAATCCTGCTTACCATTCTGCCGAAAGATTTCCTGACTATGGAGGTTGAGGGAACCGGCACGGTTCATATGAATCTTTCCCGGCTTATGGAACAGATGACAGATGAGGGTATCGCAGAAACCCGGAGACAGATCGAAGCACTGAATCAGCAGCCGTACAGTTCGCTATCCATAAATCAAAGCGATGAGCTGGATATTGTCTCCGCAGAAATAACAGCAGACGGCATACAGGTTGCCATGCAGGGAAGCTTTATGCAGTTTACTTCCCGGGAACTGCGGATCTCCATATGGTTGATGTTGTTTTACCTGATAATGGGCACCGTTGTTACCTCCTTTGCAGAAAAGCTGTGCAAGGCTTTCCAGAACTGTGAGACGCCCTTTGCCGATGATGTAATCCGCTGGATGCGCAATACCGCCTACTGCCTGATTCCCTTTGCAGTGCTGTCCAGCATAACGGACACTTTTTCCTCCGGTATCGTCAATGGAGCTTCCTCTTTCAGTCTGACAATCAATGTAAGCATGATCCTGGTGATCCTGATCCTGCTGGCTCTGACCTTTGTATTCCGTTACGGCGCCGTGCTGCAGCAGGAATCTGACGAGACATTATAGGAGGGGGCATCATGGGAAAAATCATTCTGCGTCTGGATCGGGTCATGGCCGACCGTAAAATGAGCTTAAACGAACTATCGGAGCGAGTGGGGGTATCCAATGTCAACCTGTCGAAAATGAAAACCGGCAAGATCAGCGCAATTCGCTTCTCCACACTGGAGGCCATCTGCGAGGTGCTGGACTGCCAGCCTGGGGATATCCTGGAGTATGACCGAACGGCCTCTCCGCATCCTGCTGCTTCTGCCGACGGCTCTTTACCGCCTGAATAACCAACATGAATCCTCCATGAACCGGTGCCATCTCCATCACGGAAATTGCACCGGTTTTATTTCTTCCAGCCGAAAAAGTCCTCCACCCGCTGGCGATACTCTGCATTTGCATAGAAAAAGCTGCGCACATGTCCCGCCCCCTCCACCAGCAGGAGTTCCTTGCGGGAGCCGCAGGCCTCATACGCCCTCCGGGTCATGGAGCTGGGCACAAAATCATCCGCCAGTCCATGGACAAAAAAGACCGGCAGCTTGGTCTGTTTCAGGGCATCCAGCGTAGAATATTCTTTCAGGCTGTAATGCGCCAGAAGCCGCACCAGCAGATTCACAAAGTCCATAGCCGGATGTTCCCGCAGGTGCAGGGATTTCCGGCCCACCTCGTAAATCATCTCATAGGGACTGGTAAAGCCGCAGTCCGCCAATATGCCCTTTACAAAATCCGGCATGGGTTCCCCCGCCGTCATCAGCACGGTGGCAGCGCCCATGGAGACACCTCCCAGATACACCGGCAGTGTATTATGACGCTCCCTCTCCAGATACCGGAGCCAATCCGCTGCGTCCCGGCGCTCCAGTACCCCAAAGCCCATATATTTCCCGCCGCTGGCTCCCTGTCCCCGCTGCTCTGCCAGCAGCAGATCACAACCGATCTCCCGGAGCCATCTGCTCATACTGCCGAAATCCCCTGTCCAGCTGCCGTGCCAGCCATGAAAAAGCACCATTAACCGTTGGGGTTCTTCCTGTGCCGGAATATAATGTGCCGCCAGCTTCACCCCATCTCCGGCGGTAATTTCCAAATCCTCCCGGGGCAGGGACGCCAGCCACTCCCCGTTCTCCTGAATCTGCCTGCGGATTTCCTGCTCTCTGACCGGGATCTCCTCCTCCTTTTCGGACTGTCGGCCCGGATTCTTCGCCCGGGCATTAATCGCCAGATTCATCAGAAAATAGTATTTCAAGACAGATAAAGCAATCGCCAGCACTGCGATGACTGCCAGTATCATGCATAAAATCTTTACCATCATAGCTTCGCTCAAACCTCCGTGCTCTTTATCATAGCATAGTTTGTACAAAACTTGCAAATTCCGCTTTACAGCAACAGGCAGCCCCGGTTTCTTTTCAGCGAACCGATGGTCTTTATCTGAGAGACAGTTACTTTATGTTCAGTAATTTCCTCTTAAAGGCCTTAATCTTTACCAGCCCGCCACTGGTATACAGAATGCCCACAGCCATAATGCCTAAAGGCAGCCCCAGTGTGAGTCCTGCAAGAAATTCTGTCAGAGGAATTCCATTGTCTGCCAACCCTGTATAATCCATGACGATAAAGACCATAAAGGAGATCAGCCCGATGACAAACAATATGCACATGCGTCTGGTAAGCCTTTCTTTTTCCTGATTACTGTAATCGGCAACCTTTAAGATTGTTTCTTCTACTTCTTTATTCATTTTCTCGCTTTTCCTTTCTCCATCCAATAATGTTCTGATGTCCTCTTCATAATAATCTGCAAGCTGAATGAGAATATCCAAATCCGGCATATTTGATCCGGTTTCCCATCGTGACACAGTTCTCCCGGATACATTCAGATATTCCGCAAGCTGTTCCTGTGTCATGCCCTTTTCTTTCCGCAGCTCTTTCAAAAAGCCGCCTATCTTTTTCTGATCCAATGCCGCTTCCTCCTTTCCATGCCAGAATACCCGGGTGCCTGAAAAAATAACACGACACAAAGCGAGAAATGCCGTGATTTTTCAACATAGACATTATATGTCCGGTCGGAATTCCTATGATTTATGCTCCTAATATAGTTCTATCTCGGAAAGTGTTCTTGCCGCCGCATCAAAATTCAGATTCATATGCCTGTTATTTTCCAGATTAGAAATAATAATACTGACATAATCTGCCTCATCAATCACATGATCCTCCGGCGGATTATAGGCCTCCACTGCTTCTTCAAAGGTACTGTTCCAGGTAAGTCCCTGGGGCAGAATCAGAGTAGCCAGGTTACTCTTACTGATGATCAGCTTTTTGACCGGTACTTCTCCCAAGGGCTGTTCGGCACCGGTGTCATTGGAAAGCGTAATGTAGCATTTTGCCGTGTCATATTCGCTGTCACCCTTTTTTTCCAGAGTAATCGTTGTGGTAGTGGTGTAAGCGTCAATGGTTTCCAGCTGGGACTGAACGGACTTCTCCATGGTCCATCCTGCATCCAGCATTTCCTGCATTTTTATGGGAAATTGGTAAATCTGTCCGTTTACGGAAAACTGCAGTGACTCTATGGCAGTGTCCAGCTGACTTTTGGCGGCATCAAACTGTTCCTGAGTGGCAATGCCTCCATAATGATTTACATTTACATTGGCCGTTTCCTGTGCACAACCGGCCAATGTCATACCAAACGCCATAATCAATACTGCTGCTAAAAATTTACTCTTTTTCATACTATTTTCCCTTCCTCTCATATCTTTCTCTGTCTGGGGGCGGCAAACCATTCTATTCTCTATCAGCTCTTATTATAGTCTATCCCTTCGATTATATCCGGCCTGCTCGCAGAACTGCCGAGTGCTGCAGGACTGGTTATACCAGGGGATCCGTGCCCAAATCAATTATTTATAGCATATCATACAAAGGTTTTGTTTCCAAGCGCAGGAGCCATAAAAATATCAATAAAAAAACAAAACCGTCTCATTGCATTGCCTGAAAAAGGACTGTATACTGATACTGATTCCAATGTGCGCCCGGCGCACAGAAACAACAGCAGGAGGTACGGCTATGGCAAATGAGGACAAAAAGGATTTCAACAAAATGCTGCGGGACAGCAAGGATATGCCAAAGGCAGAACAAACTTCAGATACTATGTAAAAGATTATGAGGCTTCCCTTTTTACCTTATAGCGGCCCCTTTGTGTCAGATATATTCCAAAACCAAGCATCGCCACCAGAAATTCCGTAATGGGACAGGTAAGCCACACGCCGGTCATCCCCCACAGTGCCGACAGGAAAAATGCCATCGGAATAATCAGGATCAGACCTCGTAAAACGGACAGAACATGAGCCGGGAATGCTTTTTCTATTGAAGTAAAAAACGTGGCCAGAATGGTATTATACCCCATAAATGCCGCTGAAAGAAAGTACAGCTTCAGCCCTGACACGGCTATCCGCTGTAATTCTATATTGTTTTCACTGTTGAAAACAGCGGTGATCGGCTCCGCAAAAACAAAAATGATCAGATAGACTGCGCAGGATACCGCCAGTATCGTTGTCATGGCATACCGCAGTACGGTTCTTGCCTGCTGATCATTTCCGCTGCCGTAAAATGTACTGATCAGCGGCTGAACGCCCTGTGCAATTCCCGTGTAAATCGCAGCGATCACCAGTGAAATGTTGGCAATCACCCCATAAGCCGCAACGCCGGTATTTCCCTCCAATTTCAGTATGATTGCGTTAAATACAATCATCACGATTCCGGAAGAAAGCTGTGCAATCAGGGAGGGAAATCCCAGTGATATCTCCTGTTTTACTATATCCGTTTCTATTTTCGTTCTGACAAAATGAAAAGTGTTCCTCTTTCTGATCCAATGGGAAAGCATCATAAGGATACTGATAACCGGGGATAACCCGGTGGCAAAAGCAGCGCCGAAAATGCCCATCTGCATCGGAAAAATGAAGAGATAATCAAGCACAATATTAGAAAAGCTGCCGATCAGCATCGCAATCATGGAAAGCTGGGGACCTTCATCATTCCTGACAAAGCAGAGCAGCACATCATTTAAAATAAAAGCCGGTGCAAAGAGCAGCAGCCACCGCAGATACGTATCCGTCATCTCCAATACGCTGGCGTCTGCACCCAGCAATATTGCCAACCGCCGGGATAAGAAGAAACCAACCAAAACAAATACCGCTGAAAATAATAGGGCAAGGTACACCGTATTCGTATAAATCCGATTTACTTCCTGCTGTTTTCCCTGACTTTTGCAGATGGAAAATCTTGTGGCTCCCCCCATCCCCAGCATCAGCCCCGTTCCGTGAATAAAGTTATACACAGGAATGGCAAGATTTAAGGCGGCAAGTCCCCTGCTGCCCAAACCCTTTGACACAAAAAAAGTATCGGCTAAAATGTAACAGGACACGCCTAATGTTCCCAATACGCTTAACGCTGTATAATGCAGAAAATATTTCATAGAAGATTGCTGTTTCATATGATGTCCTCCCTGAAAACAAAAAGCGCCGGGCTTTCCCTCTACAATGGCCTAACGATGGAAAGTCTGACGCTTAACTCCTTACCCGGCGGCAAGAAAGTATCGATTTATATTGATGGTATTCTACCATATATAGTTCTTAAAATCAACTATATTTATTTAGACCGGCAGAAAACCATTGCATAAGCAAAATAAACATTTTCTGAGCTTGCTTCTTTTGCCAACTAATGCTATTCTATTTAAAAATTAGCGGGAGGAACATCTATATGAGAAGATATGTTATGTTTGCATAGCACTGGCTATTGCAATCAGATAAATTGTTATAGCCGCTGCTATTCCTGACAGAAAAATGTGTTTAGGAGGCAAACATGGGCTATAGAAGAGCAGAAGAGATTCTGCCTGCTGAATTGATAGAGCGGATACAGCAGTTTGTGGACGGACAGAATATTTATATTCCCAAACGCACGGATAATCGGTTGGAATGGGGTGCCAGAACCAGGATCCGACAGGAGCTGGCAGTCAGAAATCATCAGATCTATGCCGATTATCAGGGCGGCATGAGGATTGCGGAGTTGACTGATAAATATTGTCTGTCAGAAAAAAGCATACAGCGTATCATCAGAGACATGAAAGCATAAGAAAATGAGCTGATACACCAGACGGTATCGGCTCATTCTTTTTTAGAAATATTTTTTAGATGGCAAAGCTGCGTCTTTACCGGTATACTTATTTCTATACTAATTCCTATGTATGCGGAATGGGGAAAGATAATCTGTTCATAACAGGAGATATTAAGGAGAAAAATCATGTCAGAACCCTATGAAATATGAAAATACAGAACTGAAATATCCGGTTATAGTGGCGCTGCGGGAACTGGCTTTGGAAGAGGTAAGAAAGGAAAAATATCCCGAGTATCCCTCCCGTATGAGCTGCCTGTATGTATCGGAAACCCTGCAGGAGTCCGAGCAGTGGGCAGATTATTTTCTGAGTTTGGGCCGTCCCACCTTTCAGATCGTAAGGGTTCGGATTACCGGAAAGCGGTTTATCGGAGATGCCACAAAATGCTTCGATGCTACCATATCCAAGGAGGAGAATCTGAAATTGGCAGAGAAATATTGGGAAAACGGAGAAAATCCTCCGGATGAACCGCCTATAAAGGAATTTCTGGTAAACGGCAATATTGAAATTGTGGAGATCATAAAGGAGTTTTAATATGTCTGAAATCATAAAGAATTACCGGGACAACGACCTACTGAGACACAGCTTTAATGAATTGGCCGCAAAAACCTTTGATCTGGATTTTGAGGACTGGTATCAGAACGGCTTCTGGAGCGATAACTATATCCCCTATTCCCTGGTGAAAGACGACAGGGTGGTTGCGAATGTTTCCGTAAACAGAACCAATATGGTGTATGCGGGCGTGGTAAGGCATTTCCTGCAGCTGGGAACCGTCATGACCGACGAGGCCTATCGAAATCAGGGCTTTATTCGGGAAATTATGAAGCAGATCAATGACGATTATCTGGGAAAGGCTGACGGTATCTATCTGTTTGCCAACGACAGTGTGCTGGATTTCTACCCTAAATTCGGCTTTCAGCTATCAAAAGAATATCAATATTCCAGAGAAATCACCAATACCGGAGCTTGTCAGTTTGAGCCGCTCCTTATGAACTCTCCTGCCAGATGGAAGCTGCTGGAGGATGCCACAGAAACCAATATATTTCATGGCCGTTTCGACATGACCGGCAACAGCGGCCTTATTCTGTTCTATGTGACAAAATTTATGCAGGAAAGCGTGTATTATCACAGACCCACGGCAACCTATGTGATTGCCGACAGAGACGAAGAGAACTTGCAGATTCACAATATTTTTTCCGCTTCCCTGACAGAATTGGATGAAGTCATCAAACTGTTCGGAAGCGGCATCCGGCATGTGACTCTGGGCTTTGTACCCCTGGACGCCGGAAAATACCGGGTGACAGAGCTCCGGGAAGAGGACTGCACCCTTTTTATCAGGGGCAGCGCCCTGGATATCCTGGAACAGGAACGGCTTCGGATTCCCTCCCTGTCCCATGCATAGAAAGAAGCCGTCAGGAATGCATGCCTCGGAAGCTCTCAGCTCTCCCCGCTTTCTGCAGCGGGCGGCAGAGGGATCGTCTTAACGCCGAACAGGAAATACAGAATGTGAAACACCCAGACGCAGCCTAAGACGATCCGGCCCACCGGCACCGCATCCATCATGATAAACCCGATGGACATGAGAAGCGTTACCGTGACCATGATCCGAAGCTTGGTTTTTCTGGTCATACCCTTTCCGGCCACATAGCTTTCCAGGTTATTTTTATACAGCTTTGTCCCGATAAACCAGCTGTGCAGCTTTTCCGAGTTTCTGGCAAAGCAGAAAGCCGCCAGCAGCAGAAAGGGAAAGGCCGGAAGCAGGGGCAGCACGGCGCCCACGGCGCCAAGCCCCAGGCTGAAACAGCCTAAGAGGATATATAATGCCTTTTTGATATTCATGATGCTTTCTCCAATCTCTTTTTTTCTTTTTTGCTTTCGATTACATGGCGTATCGCCAGGATCGGGTGATACAGCAGCATTCTGGGCCCCGAAAAACGCATGACCGCCCGGATCTTCTCCCGCATCTCGGGCTTATAGCAATGGACCTTACAGTTTGAGCAGAAAGTCTTGGTCTCCATAAACGGACATTTGTCACTGCGCAGAAAGGCATACTCCTGCAGGGCGGCGCACTCCCCGCAGAGCGTATCCCTGCTGCCGTGCTGTTTTCTGCAGTACAGCCGGATCATCAGGGAAACCACCTGTTTTTCCCGCTCCCGTTTGGAAGCAACGGTTTTCTTCATCAGCTCATCCTCCCGTTCTCCACGGAAATCACCCGGTCCGCCACACGCATAGTGGACGGCCGGTGGGACACCAGTACCACCGTTTTTCCTGTGCGCTCTTTCCGCAGCGCTTTCAGGATCACCGCCTCATTCAGGCTGTCCAGGTTGCTGGTAGGTTCATCCAGCAGCAGGAAAGGCGCATCGTGCAGAAATGCCCGGGCCAGACCCAGCCGCTGGCGTTCGCCGCCGGAAAGGGTATCGCCCAGCTCTCCCACCGGCGTACCATAGCCCTGGGGCAGGCTCATGATAAAGGCATGAACCGAGGCTTTCCTGCAAGCCTCCTCTATCTCCCGGTCCGTAGCGTCCTGCCTGGCAATCCGCAGATTATTGCGGATGCTGTCATGAAACAGATGGGTCTCCTGAGTCACCAGGCTCTCCATATCCCGCAGATTGCCGGTATTGATGGTCTCAATCTCCCGGCCGGAGATCTGAATGCTGCCCTGCTGTACGTTCCAGAAACGCATCAGCAGTTTTAATAAGGTAGATTTTCCGCTGCCGCTGCGTCCCACAATGCCTATAACGGCATTTTCCGGAATATCAACGGAAACATCGTCCAGAATTCTTTCTCCGTCATAGGAAAAGGTCACATGCTGCACTGCTGCCCCGTGAAACGCCGTCTCCGGCTGTCCGGTGATTTCCTCCGTCACCGGGCCCTCTTCCAGGATGTCCAGCACCCGGTTGCCTGCGGCAAAGGTATTCTGCAGGGTACTGCCCAGCGCTGCCAGAGCCACGCAGGGTCCAAAGGAACTCATCAGTGCCATCGTGGGAATCAGTACGCCATCAAAGCCCACGGCCCCTCCCCGGTACAGCGCCGCACCGGCAAACAGCATGGCCAGATCAAACAGCAGAATCACCGTATTGGTAATCGCCGTATTGCGCCCGGTGATCCGCTTCAGCCGGGCCTCTTCCTGACCCAGGGCGTCGGTTCTGGCGTTCATATCCCCCAGACGCTTTGCCCCCTGGCCGTACTGCTGGATCTCGGAAAGCCCCCGCAGGCTGTCCAGCACGAAAGCAGATAGCTCGCCGGATTCCCTGCGCAGGCGCATTCCCGTATCCCCGCTGAATCGAGAGATGCAAAGAGGGATGAAAATCCCCACCACCAGATAGGCGCAAAGTGCTAGCACGCCCAAAGCGGCATGGTAGCTCCCGATAAACAGGCACATAATGACCGTATACAGGACGGCAATGGCAATGGGGGAAATGGTATGGGCGTAAAATACCTCCAGCAGTTCAATGTCCGAAGTAATCACAGCAATCAGATCTCCCCGGTCCCGTCCCTCCAGCTTTGCCGGAGCCAGCCTGCGCAGAGCCCCGAATACTTTATCCCGGATCAGCGCCAGCAGCTTAAAGGCGATAAAATGATTGCAGCCCTGTTCCGCATACCGCAGTCCCGCCCGCAGGACGGCAAAAAGGATTACCGATACAAAGATCGCCGTGGTGGACAGCGGTGCGGAAAGCCCCAGTACATGCATCACCCCAAAGCCCCCGAAAATCGTGATAAAGGAAGCGCAGAGATGTCCCAGCAGACCCATGATGACAGCCAGCACCATATACCCTGTCAGAGGCCTCACCAGCCCGATCAGTTTGCTCATTACCTGAAAACCGCTTCGTTTCATGCCCTTTCACCGTCCTTTCCGTCATTTTCCAGTTCCTGCTGGGCGGACCACAGCTTTTCATACAGACCATGGTGCTCCAGCAGAGCTTCATGTGTGCCCTGTTCTGCCACACAGCCATTTTCCAGTACATAGATGCAATTCGCCGCCGTCACATTGGCCAGGCGGTGGGAAATGAGAATCACTGTTTTTATCCTGGCCAGAGCATGGATCTGGGCCATAATATCGTTTTCACTCTCCACATCAATATTGGAGGTAGCTTCATCAAAAATATACACCGGACTGTCATGCAGCAGAGCTCTTGCCAGCGCCAGCCGCTGACACTGGCCGCCGGACAGATTGGCAGCTTTTTCCTGTAAAAAGGTATCCAGCCCCTGTTCTCCCCGCAGAAACTCCGCCAGCTTCACCTGCTCCAGCACCGCCCAGAGCTCTTCGTCCGCTGCGCCGGGTTTTCCCATCAGCAGATTCTCCCGGACGCTGCCCTTGAACAGATAGCTCTGATGGCTGATGTAGGTAATATGCTCCATCAGGCTGCTCTCGGTGATCCCGGAAAGCTCCGTACCGCCAAGAGTGACACTGCCCGTATACCCCCTGTTTCGTCCCATCAGAATCCCTGCCACCGTGGATTTGCCGCAGCCGCTTTCTCCCACAATGGCGGTAAAGCTTTTATCCGGAAACACCAGCTCTATATCCTGTAAAATCGGCCGCTCCGCTTCATAGGCAAACCGCAGATTCCTGCACACCAGATCGCCGCTTTCCGGACATTTCTCTTTACCGCTTTCATCGGTTTCCGGCAGATCCAGCAGCCGGAAAATCTTATCGCTGGCTGCCATGCCGTTCATCGCAATATGGAAAAAGCTGCCCAGCTGCCGCATGGGGATAAAGAAATCTGCCGCCAGCAGGATGATCAGCAGACAGCCAGCCAGATCCACATGCCCTGCCCGGTACTGACAGACAGCCAGGATCAGCCCCAGAGCCGCACCGCCGTAAGCAATGAGATCCATAATGGTAATGGAATTCAGCTGCATGGTCAGCACCTTCATGGTGATCCTGCGGAATTCCTCGGAGGCCTCATTCATCTCTTTATGCTTGTAGGCATCCGCCTGATAGATTTTCAGAGTGGTAAGCCCCTGCAGATTTTCCAGAAAAGTATCGCCCAGGGCGGTATATTTCCCCCAGTATTTGGAAAGCAGTTTTTTCGCCCAGGTCTGCACCGCCGCTATGGCCACCGGGATCAGGGGCACGCAGATGAGCAGCACCACAGCGGAGGGGACATTCACAAAGCACAGCACGACAAACAGGGTCAGGGGCGCCAGCATGGCATAGAAAAACTGCGGAAGATAAGCGCCGAAATAGGTTTCCAGCTGATCCACACCCTCCACAGACACCTGGACGATCTCCGAGGTCTGCACCTGTTCCCGGTAGGAGACCCCCAGCCGCAGCAGCTTCTCATAGATCTTTTCCCGCAGGGTCTTCTTTACGGCCCGGGAGGACAGATAACTCATGCGGGCCGATCCCACGGCACAGGCATAGCGCACCAGGATGGCGCCTGCTGCCACCAGGACCGTACTGCCTGCGCCGACAGCCCCGCCGGATACCAGCGCCGCCAGAAAACGGGTAACCGCTGCCATCATGGCGATATTGGCCGCCAGCGCACACCACTGCAGCGCCACATTGGCAGCTATGTATTTTTTGCTCTCGCTGACCGTCCCGATCAGCCGTCCGTTTATCATCATCCATTTATCCTCCTACCAGTAAAACTCCTGTTTTCTTTGGTTTACTCACGTTAGATTTCGCTAACCATTTTCTTTCAGAAAAGCCGCATATTGGTACCTGCGGCTTTGATCCTGATTATTTTATCATAGGAAATTCAAATTAGCAACAACTAACTTTTTCCTTATCAGCATTTCTTCCTTACCGCCGATTCCATGGGCAGTCCGGTGTCATAATCCAGCTGTCTCGGTTCATACTCTTCGTTTTCCCTCTGCCTTGTATACCCCTCATTTTCCCAGTTCGGTACAAAATCCTTTCTCCATGGACGCATGCCCCATTGGTATCCCCGGTACAGATCTCTGGTAGCATTCATATGCTCCAGGAGTCTGTCATGCAGTTGATTTCTGATCTCCGAATAGCTCTCATCATGAATCAGGTTGTGCATCTCATATACATCCTTTTCCAGATCGTAGAACTCATCCGTATCCAGCAAATGGATCACCAGCTTATATCGCTCCGACATGATCGCTCTCATGATCTGCAGACCGCCAAACCCGTCATGGTCAATTTCATATCTTGTAAATTCCGTATACACTACCTCGTTAATTATCTTTGACGGATCATAAATCTGCGGCAGCATGCTCTTCCCCTCCAGTAATTTCGGAATCGGTACCCCAAAATAGTCCAGGATGGTCGGCGCAATGTCAATGTGGGATGCCATTGCCTTTTCCACACAGCCCTTTGCTCCGCCTTTAATAATCAGCGGGATATTGGCCACCTCCTTATAGGCCGCTGCATTCTTGGAGAAAAGCCTGTGAGCGCCCAGCATATCCCCATGGTCAGATGTGAAAATCACCAGCGCATCCGGCGCCACCTCCCGGATCTTGTCAAGGACACGGCCGATTTCATAATCGGCAAAGGAATTACATCCTAAGAACAATGACAATCCATCCGAGGGTTTGTTGATCTCCTCCTCTGCCGCATGCAGATTTTTCCCTGCCCAGAGCTGCTGCATGAAAGGTTTCTGAGAGAGATCGTCCTGAAAGTTCGGACAGCTGTCAAACTGAAACCCGTCATACATATGGTTAAAGGGTTCCGGGCAGAGAGACGGCCCGTGGGGTTCGTCATAGGATACACTGAGGAAGAAATCCTGATCCCGATACTCCTCCAGATACCGAATCGCCCGGTCCGAACACCGGTGGGCATAGGTAAACGTCTCCGAAAATCCCTCCTTATAGGCTTCCTGGGGATTTCTGGATCTCACCTTATCCTCATCGCTCAGTTCATTTAAATAGGTTCGCATATCATACCAGTATTGGGAATTCCAGCCCTCCGGGCATTTCCCGTTCCCGAAATAATCTGATCCGTCCAGGTGCCATTTTCCGATATAGCCGCATGCAATCCCGTTATCGCTTAGTCGCTGGCCCAGCGTCTTTACGTTATCCCCCATAGCAATACTGTTGGTTACCATTCCGTTGGTATGGGGAAATGTACCGGTGAAAATTGCGCTTCGTGCCGGGCCGCATACCGGCTGACAGGTATATGCGTTCTCATACCGTATCCCCTCCTCTGCCAGTCTGTCCAGATTGGGAGTCTTCATCCTGGGATTTCCATAGCAGCCCAGCATATCTTTTCTGGTGGTATCCGTCATCAGAAATATCACTTGTCTTTTCATTGCACATCCTCCTTATATCCGCCGCCTGTTTTCCGCTCCGTTTTGATCTGAATGCTTATCTCCTGACCAATTTGCCCAGCTGCATGATCTCATCATACCACTGCGCAAAAAATATTTTGTATCCGGTGCAAAAATAATTTCTGTAGGTACTTTCCTCTTCTGCCTTTTCCCGGTTACGCATACAGCCGCCCCGGCACAGCCTGAAATAGGGACAATTCCTGCATTCCTCATCCAGTTTTAAGGACCTTTCCAGGAAGCCGAGCTCTTTCCGTTTTTCATCCATCTGCGGCAAAAGCTCTGTATTCAGATTTCCAAGATAGTACTCGTCCATAACATAAAAATCACAGGGATATACGCTGCCATCCGCCTCCACCACATATTGGATGCCGCAGCTGCCGCATTGTTCGCAGGCCTCCGCCCGGTATCCCGCAGCAAGTCCCACATAATTTTCAAACTGCCGGATATAGGGCTGTCTCCCATACTGCAGATCCCGAAACCATAATCCGAACAGCTCTGACAAAAACGTTCCATATTGTTCCGGCAGAAGAGAACATTTTGTTTTTCCATGGGCCTCACCGTAGGGATCCAGACAGGCAATATATTGCTGGTATCCCCAGCCATTATCCTTGTAATGCTGATAGACCTGTTTTACCTGATCCGCAATTTGCGGTGTGACAACCGTAAGGACATTGTAGTCAATTCCGTATTTTTCCAGAAGCCCAATGGTCTCCGTCACTTTGGTATATGTCCCTGACTGATCTTTCCCGTGTCTCATAGAATCATGGATTTCTTCGGTTCCGTCCACGGAGACCCCTAGCAGGAAATGATTCTCTCTAAAAAAACGGCACCAGTCTTCGGTAATCCCAAGGCCATTTGTCTGAAAGGCATTGATCACCCGTATCTGCTTGCGATTATATTTTTCCTGGAGCGCCACGGCCTTTTGGAAAAAGTCCACGCCCCGCAAAGACGGTTCTCCGCCCTGCCATGTATAGCTTACGACACCCTCCGCACGCAGCATGGTTCGCCTGATTACATTTTTTAATGTTTCCTCCGTCATAAAACCATAAGATTTCTGTTTCCTTTTTTCTGCTTCATCGCAGTAAAAACAGTAATCGCAGGTCATGTTGCACATGCCCGATGCGGGCTTGATCAAAACGCTTATATTATTCATGATTACACCCCTGCAAAACGCAGCTTTCCGACTTGTCAGCCCCCGATGAAGGATACGCCCACTTTCATGGCCCCTGCAAGCAGCATCACCCAGACGGGATTCATTTTCACTTTCTGCAGCAATATGACACACAGAATGAAGATCACTACCATACTCCACCTGGTTTCGGCAAGTGCGATGGTGCCGGAATTGCCCCAGAATGCCGTGGTCAGTATAGAGATTCCGGCTGACGCTATCATGGCTACCACCGCAGGCCTTAACGAATTCAGCACGCCCTGCAGCAGCTCCATCCCCCGGTATTTCAGGTACAGTTTGGCAATTATCGTTACAATCACGCAGGAGGGCAGGATGCAACCCAGGGTGGAAACCAATGCGCCCGGTATTCCGGCAATCTTCAGTCCCACAAAGGTTGCCGAATTGATGGCAATGGGGCCTGGCGTCATCTGTGAAATCGTAATCAGATCTGTAAATTCCCCCATACTTAGCCAGCCATGCGTGGTTACTACCTGTTCCCGGATCAGCGGCATCGCTGCATAGCCGCCGCCGAAGCTGAATAATCCGATTTGCAGAAAGCTCAGAAATAGCTGCAGATAGATCATTGCTGTTTCCTCCCGGTAAGACATATCCGAAATACGCCCAATAAGCCGCACCCGATGACAATATAGATGACATTCACGTCAAAAATGTATGAAGCGATAAATGCGCCTGTCATAATCAGAGTGGAAAACAGGCTCTTACTGTGGATGATTCCGGCTCCCATTTCATAGGTTACGGAGGCAATCACAGCGCCTACTCCCGCCTGCATCCCCTCCAGCATCTGGCTGACCAGCGCATTATCCCTGAACGCATTATAACAGGCTGAGACTGCGGAAATAATCAGAAAGGGCGGAATAACGGTTCCGAGAATTGCAGCGAATACACCGGGCATTCCCGAAAGCTTATAGCCTACCACGATTGCTCCGTTTACCGCAATGGGGCCCGGCGCCGATTGTGCGATCGCCACCAGATCCAGCATTTCATTTTCTTCAATCCAATGATACTCATCCACAAATTTTTTCTTCATCAGGGTAACGATGACATATCCACCGCCGAAGGTAAAAGCACTTAAGTACAATGTGGATAAGAATATTTTGCCCAGCACCCTCTTCTTCTCTTTCATTCCCTTTCCTCCCTCGTATTATATAGTAGTAGTATTTATAGTCCCTCTCCAAGGACTTGTGCTATACTGTTTAAGATACTG
>JAGANP010000058.1 GCA_017624175.1 Lachnospiraceae bacterium
CGGATCGGTGTGGACGTGATGACCACCGAGACCACCTGCCTGTCCTCCATCTGGCAGACGGATGACAGGATCAGAGAATTCTATGAGATTCACGGCAGAAGCGAGGATTATGCAGAGCTGGCGCCCGGGGAAATTGCCTACTATGACGGCATGATCACGGTGGATCTGTCCCAGGTGCGCCCTATGATCGCTATGCCCTTCCATCCCAGCAATACCTATACCATTGAGGAGCTGAACGCCAACCTGATGGATATTCTGGACGAGACGGAGAAGCGTGCCCAGGTAAGCCTGGACGGCGCTGTAGAGTTCCATCTGAAGGACAAGGTAAAAAATGGAAAATTTATGGTAGATCAGGGTATTATTGCAGGCTGCGCCGGAGGCGGCTTTGAGAATATCTGCGCTGCGGCAGATATCCTGAAGGGCAGCTACATCGGCAGCGACGGCTTTACCCTGAGCGTATATCCCGCTTCCATGCCCATTTATATGGAACTGATTAAAAACGGCTGTGCCGCAACGATCTTAGAGACCGGTGCGGTGATGAAGACGGCTTTCTGCGGTCCCTGTTTCGGTGCGGGAGATACGCCGGCCAACAATGCTTTCAGTATCCGTCACTCTACCCGGAACTTCCCCAACAGAGAGGGTTCCAAGCTGCAGAACGGACAGATTTCCTCCGTGGCACTGATGGATGCCCGTTCCATCGCCGCCACCGCAGCCAACAAGGGCGTGCTGACACCGGCTACGGAGTTCGACGGTACCATCGGCACCTATAAGTATTATTTTGACAGCAATATTTACGCCAACAGAGTATTCGATTCTCACGGCGTCGCAGATCCGGAGACGGAGATCGTTTTCGGCCCCAATATCAAGGACTGGCCGGCCATGGGCGAACTGCCTGAGAACCTGGTGCTGCGGGTGGTCAGCGAGATCCATGACCCCGTCACCACCACGGACGAGCTGATTCCCTCAGGGGAGACCTCCAGCTATCGTTCCAATCCTCTGGGACTGGCAGAATTTACCCTGTCCCGCAAGGATCCCGCTTATGTGGGGCTGGCAAAGGATATTCAGAAAGCGGAGAAAGCCCGCATGGCCGGGGAGCATCCCTGCCAGGCCCATCCGGATGTCAAGCCGGTGATGGGTGTGATCAAGCAGCAGTTCCCGGAGGTAAATCATACCAACACGGGATTCGGCTCCACGATCTTTGCGGTAAAGCCCGGCGACGGCTCCGCCAGAGAGCAGGCGGCCAGCTGCCAGAAGGTGCTGGGGGGCTGGGCCAATATTGCCAATGAATATGCCACCAAGCGCTACCGCTCCAATCTGATCAACTGGGGTATGCTGCCCTTCCTGATCGATAAAGGAGAGCTGCCCTTTAAAAACCTGGATTATCTGTTCATCCCCGGCATCAAGGCTGCGGTGGAGAATAAGACCGACAGCATTCAGGCTTATGTGGTGGGCACTGAGGGGCTGCAGGCGTTTACACTGCGGCTGGGCGAACTGACGGACGAAGAGAGGCAGATCATCTTAAAGGGCTGTCTGATCAATTATAATCGTGTGTAGCCTGGACTATGCAAGTATGGAGAGGAAACGATGGAAAGACCTAAAGTAATCACCAATCCCATGCTGGTGGGAGCCATGGAGCTGCTGAAAGCGGATAACTCCACGAAGCACCGGGACTTTTTTCTGCAGGAGCTGCTGAAAGCCCATCTGCTGACTCCGGCCACGGTAACGCCTAAGCCGGAGCCCGATCCCAGCGGCATGGTGCGGATGCTGCCGGACAGCCAGATTCAGATGCCGATGCTGAGCACCCGGGAGGGCGTGCGGTATTTTATGGCATTTACCGATATGCCGGAGCTGAAAAAATGGATTAAGAGCCTGGAAGAGGGCCAGCAGATCTTTGTTTTCGGTTTTGCGGAATTTGCCAGTCTGGTGGAGAGAGCGGACAGCCAGTGCGACGGCTTTGCCATCAATCCCGGCGGAGCCAATATCCGGATCACCCGGAAGATGATTGCCACCATTAAGGAAGCAAAAGCCACACAGCACCGGCCTGAGGAATCATAAACAAAATTGACAGAGAGAGCGTATCTGACAGGATGTGTCGGTGCGTTCTCTTTTTTGCATTTTTTTTGTCTCCCACTCTATCGAATAATTTGCCTGTATCAGGGCAAGAATATGCGTAGAGCATATAAATGCAATGATCAAAAGGATCATCATGATAGAGGAAGTCCGCATCGGCGGACGGGAGGTGTCTATGAGGAAAAATAACAGAAAACAGAATATCAGAAAAGAGCGAATCATTATGATCGCATCTTCAGCCTTTGTCATGGCAGCCCTGACCATGACGGGAGTATATATGAAGGAAAACAGCGCAAACAATCAGGACAATGGCTACAGCATTGATTTTACCGAGATGGAGAGTCAGGCCCAGGAGCAATACCAGCAGATCAATGATACCGCAGATTCCCAGACCAATGTGGTGGGCCCCCAGAGTGATGCGCTGCTGCCAGAGGTACCGGAGGACGATCTGGATTATCTGCCTATGGAAGAAGCCGGTTCCGGTCTGGTGGAAATTCCCGGTCTGACGGACGGTACCATTTCAGAAGCAGAGGTTACCGGCGACGAGCAGCTGGCAATGCTGGAGGAGCAGAAAGCAGAGGAGAATCGGCAGCAGGAGGAGCCCCAGGAAGAGGATACGGACGCAGAGCAGCCGTCCCAGGAGGAACAGCAGCCGTCCGGCAGAAAGCTGGGCTTTTCTTCCGAACAGGGCCTGATCCGTCCCGTAACCGGTGAGGTGCTGATTCCTTACAGCATGGATCACACGGTGTATTTTACCACTCTGGATCAGTATAAGTACAATCCGGCTACGGTTTACAGTGCAGCAGAGGGTACCCAGGTGGCAGCCTGTGCGGAGGCTCAGGTAACGGCAGTTTTCAGTAACGAGGAGATCGGTCAGGCGGTGACGCTGGATCTGGGCAACGGTTATCAGGCCGTCTACGGGCAGCTGCAGACTCTGAATGTGGCAGAGGGAGACTATGTGGAGGCCGGACAGGTCATCGGCACCGTGGCCGCTCCCACCATCTACTACAGTCTGGAGGGAAGCAACCTGTACTTCCTGCTGCAGCAGAACGGAACAGCGCTGGATCCCCAGGAGCTGTATCAGTAATTGATTAAAAATGGATGAAAGAAAACAAGGACACAGAACCATGGATATCATTAACGGCAGAATCCTTACAATGGGAAAGCAGGGCGTCATAAAGCATGGGGCGGTCCATGCGGAAAACGGCAGAATCACCTGGGTGGGTACCATGGAAGAATGGCAGGAGAGACGCCGGGCGCAGTCGGCAGGAAAAATTTTGGAGGAGGCGGAGCCGGTGCTGGACGCCGGAGGCGGCTGGGTGATGCCCGGTATTATCGAGGCCCATTGCCATATGGGTATCACCGAGGAAAAAAAG
>JAGANP010000059.1 GCA_017624175.1 Lachnospiraceae bacterium
GCTGTATCCTTTTCCGGCGCTGGATCTGTTTTCGGTGGATTGGAAGATGCCCGCAGAGCTGATCGAGGTGGATGCGGCGCAGATCAAGACCTGGGGAAGGGCGCTTTACAATGCCAGCCTGGTGGATGTACCTATGCGGGAGTGGTTCCCCGGCTGGTTTTCAGGTACGCTGTCGGGAATGGAGAAGCTGCTGATTCTGGGGGATGGGGTATCCATTATTCTGTTTCTGGTCTTTGGGCTTTACAGTCTGATCAGTAAGAAGAAAGAAAATGGGGATGTGCTCCTGGTACTGGCTACCGTGATCAGCTCCTATGCATTCTGGCAGTACAGTGCGCCGATTCTGCGGTATGGGTATGCCTATGTGCTGCTGGTGGACATGCTGACGGCGGGGGTGATCCTGCAGAATCTGCGCAGGCAGCAGATCCTGTATGGTCTGATCTGCCTGTACGGGGGCTATAAGCTGGTGATGATGGGAGATTATATCCGCAGCAATTATCTGGTGGACGCCTATATCCGGCAGCAGGATTACGGCACTTATGAACTGACAACCTATGACCTGGAGGGAATTACGATCTATCTGCCGGTAACGGGAGACCGGACAGGCTATGACCATTTCCCGTCGGTGCCCACCATGCCGGAGATCGAACTGCGGGGAGAGACGCTTCAGGAAGGGTTCCGGCGCACGGAATAGGTGCTTGCCAGTGACGCTGTTTTAGAGTACAATGGTTATAAATGTCGGGAAATGGTTTCGTGTACAGTAAGATTATGGAAAAGAGGAGAAGACTATGCCCACGATTGAAGAAATACTGATAGCAGCCAAGGAGGCGGGCGCATCAGACGTACATTTGACAGTTGGTATCCCTCCCAAGATGCGGGTGAACGGGAACCTGATTACGATGAATTATCCCAGGATGCTTCCTGCGGATACGCTGGATGTGCTGCTGTCCATCATGACGGAGGTACAGAGAGACCGCTTTGAAGAGCGGGGAGAATATGATATGTCTTTCTCCATCCCCAATGTGGGACGATACAGAGTAAATGCCTATAAGCAGAGAGGCTCCGTGGCTATGGCATTCCGTCTGGTGGGTACCAAGGTTCCCTCCCCGGAGGAACTGGGCGTACCGGTATCCGTAGTGGATCTGTATCAGAGAAAGAGGGGTCTGATTCTGGTGACCGGACCCACCGGAAGCGGTAAGTCCACCACTCTGGCTGCCATCATTGATAAGATCAATAATAACAGGGATGCCCATGTGATCACGCTGGAGGATCCCATCGAGTATCTGCATCAGCACAAAATGTCCATGGTAAACCAGCGGGAGATCGGTCTGGATTCCGAGACCTATGCCAATGCCCTGCGTGCCGCTCTGCGTGAGGATCCGGATGTGATTCTGGTGGGAGAGATGCGTGATTTTGAGACCATCAGCGTAGCCATTACGGCGGCGGAGACCGGTCATCTGGTGCTGTCCACCTTACATACCATCGGTGCGGCAAGCACCGTGGACCGTGTGATCGATGTGTTCCCGCCTCATCAGCAGCAGCAGATCCGTGTGCAGCTGGCTAACGTACTGGAGGCGGTGATTTCCCAGCAGCTGATTCCCACGGCGGACGGCAGAGGCCGTGTAGCGGCTTTTGAGGTTATGCATGCCAATCATGCCGTGCGGAACCTGATCCGTGAGGGAAAGTCCCATCAGTTGGCCTCCGTCATGCAGACTAACCGTAAGATGGGCATGATCACGATGGATGAGGCGATCACCCAGCTGTATTACGAGGGCCGGATTGACCGGGAGCTGGCGATTCAGTTTGCCCAGGATCCGGATGCCATGGAGAATAAGCTGTAAGAGAAAGTAACAAAGGGTATGGAAAAGAGGTAGATTTCAGAGACTGCAGCATCATGAGATGCTGCAGTTTTGGGATGAAAGCAGGGGGATAATGCGAATGAGAATCGTAAAGGCGATGATAGCTGTTACATTCGCTTCATTTATGCTTATAGGCTGCGGCGCAGAAGAAAGAGAAGAGGTTATCCGGGAGGAGAATCCCGTAGTGGAGACGGCACCGGAAAGCGCAGCAGAGACTGCGGAATCAGAGAATCCTGCGGAAGAACAGAGCATGGAAGTATATCTGCCGGATGCGGAGCATGTAAAGCAGATCGGACGCACGGAATTTCTGGAGGATACGCTGTGGATGGCCTTTTCCGGTTCCGGGGCAGAATTTCAGTTTACGGGGAAAAAAGCGGTGATCACCTTTCAGGGAGACAGCGCTTCACTGCGTGTGGGAAATGTGGATAATCATGCCCGCATCGCCATCTATGTGAACGGGGAACGAGTGATAGATGATATGATAGACAGGGCGGAAAAGTCCTACACGGTAGTGGAAAGTGATACGGAAGAGGAGTGTACGATCCGGATCATCAAGCTTTCCGAAACGGCCATGTCAACGGTGGGAATCAAAAAGATTGAGACGGATGGCGAAGCATTGATTCAGCCGGCTGAAGAGAGGGACTATCTGATTGAATTTATCGGGGATTCCATTACCTGCGGGTATGGTGTGGATGATGAAGACAGAAACCATCATTTCAGCACCAGGACGGAGGATGTGACAAAGACCTATGCCTATAAGACGGCAGAGGCTTTAAATGCGGATTACAGCATGGTATCCATCAGCGGATACGGTGTAATTTCCGGCTATACGGCGGACGGAAGCGAAAAGGTGACGGCCCAGACGCTTCCGCAGTATTATGAGAAGCTGGGATTTTCCTATGGACAGTATTTGGGACAGGCTCCCCAGGATTACAGCTGGGATTTTTCCGGCAGAGAGCCGGATCTGATTGTGGTCAATCTGGGAACAAACGACGATAGCTATACGCTGACGGACGGGGAAAGGCAGGAGGAGTTTCAGGCGGCTTATGCGGCATTTATCGGGCAGATCCGCAGCTGCAATCCCAATGCAGAAATCGTCTGCACCCTTGGCATTATGGGGGACAGGCTTTATCCCTATGTGGAGCAGGCCGTGGAGGCTTATACGGCCCAAACGGGGGATGAACGTGTTAGTGCCATGAGATTTGATCCGCAGTCCGCTGCCGACGGCTACGCTGCCGACTGGCATCCCACAGAGGCAACGCATCAGAAGGCGGCGGAAAAACTGACGGAATATATAGAGAGACTTCTGGAATAGGGGGGAAGTGATGCATTTATTGTTGTTTTCCTGTTGCGTAAAAGCGGAACAGCGCTTTTATCTTTACATGATCCGGTTGTCTTTGGTCAGATTCTATGTTCTTAAATATTTTGTATTTTGATAAATTGTATTGTTAATTTATAAATATTCAATATGGCATTATCTTGAAATCACAAAGCATATTTTTCTCTTATAATTACAGTCTAAAAATTAAAAAATTTCCTAAAAAATTTGTAAAAAATTAACATTTTAATTCTATTATATGATGAAAAAATAATTTATTTTATATAAATATTTTATAATTATTAAATAAAAATAACAAATAATAAATTTTTATAAAAAATAACTTGTTGACATAAGAAAAAATAAATTATATAATAATGCAATCTTATTTATGTAAATACATAAGATTGAATGTGGAGGGGATTAAGATGAAAATTCGATTAGCAATCTTGGAAAGTGACAAGGCGTATCTGAAGCGTTTGGTATCTGTTTTTAATTCCAAATATACAGAAAAATTAGAAATATATTCTTTTACTGTAGAGCAGACAGCTTATGAAGCTTTAAAAGACTGTAAAATAGATGTGTTTTTAGCGGACGACAGCTATGAAATAGATAGACAATATATTCCTGATCGGTGTGGTTTTGCATATTTGGTAGATGCGGCTGATATTGAATCTTTCCGAAAAGAGAAAGTAATACATAAATTTCAAAAAGCAGATCAGATATATCGGCAGATTCTGAGTATTTATGCAGAAAGTGCTGCGGAAATTACTGGGTTTAATATAGAACAGAGGAATGGAAGTAAAGTTATTGCTTTTGCGGCAGCTTCCGGTGGCGCAGGAGCTTCAACTGCTGCAGCTGCGTGTGCGATACGGTTTGCAAGAAAAGAGAAGAAAGTGCTTTATTTGAACTTGGAGAAATTTGGCAGTGCGGATGTATTTTTCAGTGCAGAAGGGTCAGGAAGCTTTGAGGATATTATTTATGCGATTAAAAGCAAGAAAGGAAACCTGGCCATGAAGCTGGAGAGCGCTGTAAGACAGGATACATCAGGAGTGTGGTTTTATTCAGCTCCTCCCATGGCATTGGACATTGCTGAGTTAAACTCGGCAGAAATCCGAAGTGTGATAGCAAATATAAGAATTAGCGGTAGCTATGAATATATTATTCTGGATATGGACTTTTCTTTGTCAGTAAGCGCCAAATATTCATGCGGATTTTCAGATTTCCTGGTTTCCTCTATAATTGTAGGCGAAAGATATTTAGACTATTTCACTACAATTACGGAGGATAGGTTA
>JAGANP010000060.1 GCA_017624175.1 Lachnospiraceae bacterium
GGCGTCAAGGAAGCGGTGGATGAACAGGGGCTGCTGGGGCTTTGGGCAGGCGGCTTTAAGGCGGGGGCGGTAGGCACCTCGGCTGCGCTGATCTTCGGCTATCTGGCAAGCCTGATATTTAATTCTAAGACGAAATCGTAACAGGTGTATAAGCGGAAAGAACAAAGGATGAATGAAGATGGCAGGTTGGTTATTGTTTGCAGGGATTCTTTTCTATATGGAGGCCGTATTTCATTTCGGCTGTTTCGGGCTGGTGGGCTGTAATCCTATCTTTACGATCGGCCTGATTGCCCTGATTGCGGCGCTGCAGGCGCTGATCAGCGGCAGTGTGCCAAGACGGCACAGAAATAAAGCATTCTGGATCATGACGATTCTGGAATATGTGATCTTCTTTGTGGAGACCGTATATTTCCGCATTTTTCAGCAGCCCCTGCAGATTCGGGCGATGCTGGTGGGCGGACAGGATGCACTGACCAATTACTGGCGGGAAGCGCTGGTGGGACTGCTGCATGCCCTGCCTCTGCTTTTGCTGATGGTGCTGCCCTTGGTGGCGGTGGGGCTCTGGCGGCACCTGACCACATGGGATCTGCCCCATCTGTCTTCGATTAAAAAGCTGCGGATGGGGCTGGCGGCGGGTGCAGCGCTGATCTACTGCATCTGCGTTATGGAGATCGGCAATCTGCTGGACACCGACTATGCGGAGGAATACCGGGAGTTCTATGACCCTATGACGGTAATGCGGGATATGGGCGTCATCACCATGGTACAGCGGGACGGCGCTTACGAGCTGGGAGAACTGCTTTCCCCACTGTGGGACGGCGTGCAGGACGCTCTGCCCCGGAGACAGGAGAACAGTGGGCTGCTGGCGGAGAACAGCGAAGAAGCAGCATCTGACAGCCTGCTCCAGACGGGGGAAAATGCGGAAACCGATACCTCGGGACAGCAGACCGGAAACGGAGAGGACAGCGGATCGGAAGCCGGGCAGGAGCCGGAGGCAACGCCGGAACCGGAACCGGATACCTCCCCCCATGTGTGGACGCTGGATATGGATCAGCTGATAGAACTGTCCCAAACCAATAAGGAGACCAAGTGGCTGGCCGAGTATCTGCAGGAGGTTACGCCCACCAACCGCAACGCATATACCGGCATGTTCCAGGGGTATAACCTGATCTTTCTGACGGCCGAGGGCTTTTCCACCTATGCGATTCGGGAGGATCTGACGCCCACCCTGTATAAGCTGGTAAATTCCGGTTTTGTTTTCACCAACTACTATGTGCCCCTGTGGCAGACCAGCACCAGTGACGGAGAGTATGTGAATACTACCGGGCTGATACCGGACGGACAGTTCAGTCTGCGCAAGAGTGCGGATCTGGATATGGCCTTTTCCCTGCCCCGCTTTTTTGCCACGGAGGGGGTTTACAACTGGGCCTATCACAATAACAGTCTGTCCTACTATGAGCGTTACCGTACCCATCCGAATCTGGGGTACGATTTTAAGGCGGCCAAGCTGGGGGATCTGTCGGAGGAAGAGTGGGGCGACCAGATTTTCTATATGGAGCATCCCAATGCATTGCCTGCCTCGGACTATGAGATGATGCTGGGCACGGTGCCGGAATATGTGAATACGGATCGCTTTGATGTGTATTATATGACGGTTTCCGGCCATATGAACTACAGCTTTACGGGCAATCAGATGTCCAACTGGAACCGGGATGCAGTGGCGGAGCTGGATATGTCGGAAAATGCCCGGGCTTATATCGCCTGCCATATCGAGCTGGATAAGGCCATGGAGAGCCTGCTGGAGCAGCTGGAGGCAGCCGGAAAGCTGGAAAATACGGTGATTTGCCTTAGCGCAGACCATTATCCCTACGGTATGACCCAGGAGCAGTATGAGGAGCTGGCGGGTAAGGATCTGTCCAAGGATATGGATACATATCGCAACAGCCTGATCCTGTGGAATGTCGGGATGGAGGAGCCCGTAGTGGTGGATAAGGTGTGCGGCGCCATGGATCTGCTGCCCACGCTGCTGAATCTGTTTGGATTTGACTATGATTCCCGGATGTATGCGGGACGGGATATTTTCTCCGATCAGGAGGGGCTGGTAATTTTTAATGACCGCAGTTTTGTATCGGATACGGTGGCTTACAGCCGGAAAGACGGTACGACCACCTGGAAGACGGAACTGACCCAGGAGGAGCAGGATGCATACATGGAAGCTGCTAAGCAGGATGTAAAGGATCGCTATCAGTTCAGCGCCTATATTCTGCGCAATGACTACTATCATGTGATCCGGCAGTGTCTGGATGAACCGAAGACCGCAGAGAACCCGGAGAAACCGGCGGAGGCGGTGCTGCCCATGCCGACCCCGACCCCGGAGGAGATCGAGACCGGGCAGGAGGCCTCGGAAGAGATTAAGACCGGGCAGGAGGCTTCGGAACAGCTCGAGACGGAGGCAGGGCTGCCGCAGTGATTTGCGGAAGAACGGATCTTGTCAGAATCGAAATTACAGAGCTTCAAATAGAATATTTTTACGGGACAGGTATCCGGTCAGGGCCTTGTCCCAGATGATATCAGGCTCTTTGTTCATCACAAAGGTATGGTAGGCGGTGCCCGTGGTCAGTACGGCATGGGAACCATCGTACTTGACGGTGAGCACAAGAGCCTTGATCTGTTCAGCGGGCATGCTGCAGCCGTTGGCGGCCATGAGCTTTCCCACCAGTTCCGGCTTCAGATGCAGCACAAATTTAAAATACAGCGGAGTATGGGTTCCCCTGATCAGCTGAAACAGCAGCCCTTTCATGTCATGCCAGGCGGCAAAATCATAGGGGCAGATCTCGGGACGTTCCAATTCCTCGGCGGTATAGAAGTCCCGGTTCACATGTCCGTCTATGGTATAGGTGTGGGCAGTGGATACAGCGGCTTCCGCCAGCAGAAAGGGGTCAAAGCAGTCCCCGGTCAGCAGCTGTGCCATGAAGCTTTTGATATTGGTAATCTGTAATGCCAGCATAAAGGATTCCTTTCCTGTCTATTGATTGGACAGCTTCTCCTGCATATAAATGATATATTTCTGATATTTTCCGCCTACGGTAAAGACGGTACCGTCCGTCATGGTGACTTTCAGCGGGCGGCAGGAAGCTACGTGGCGGGCATTCAGGATCAGCTTCCGGGTGGGATTGACCATGGTCTCCTGCTTTTCCCACTGTCCGTACAGGTTTTCGATGTTGGTGGTCATCAGCACTTTGCGCTGATCAGTCAGGGTGACGGCCACATGCTTGCCATCCTGGGCAACAGCGTAGAGAATTTCCTCCTCCGTCACATACAGCGTCTCATCTTCCAGACGCAGCTCCAGCAGGGGCACGGCGTTTTGCTTGTACTCTGCCGCACGGTCGATGGCCAGGGTCAGCTCTGCCGCACGGATGGCCTTGTCAATAAAAAATATATTTTCGGGAAATGGGTACTGACGATAATCGATCTCAGAGCAGCACAGATAGATAGGCACCTTGACACCGGCGGAGAGCAGCCCGGCTACAATTTCCTGCACGGTTATCCCTGCCGTCCGGCAGACATCCAGAAAGAAGATGTCATACTGCATGGGATTGTGGAGCAGGGCGGAGGCATTGCCGAAAGCGTCCGTATAGAGCAGCCCGGTCTCCCGGCTGCGCCTGTCCGATTCCCTGGCCAGCAGACGCTCCATCTGCTTACGGTCCGCCACATTGTCATCGCATACTGCTACATGCATATCCATGTTTTCGCCAAACCCCCTTATGTACTGATATTCCGGTTAATCTAAGGAAATATGTGCTTTTTCTGCCATAAATGCCATCCAGTAATCCCGTTTCATCATGGAAACCCTGTCAGATACGGTCTCGCCGCTGTTTCGATCTTCATAGGTAATCGTAATTGCCATCTGGGCGGCTCCCTGGGAGCTCTTTTCCAGGGCACGTATATTCTGATAGGGGATCACGATATTTTCCTCCAGAATTCCCGTAATCACGATCAGTCTTTCTTCTGTGAAATAGGCCCAGCCCTGTTCCCACTTGCCGAATTTGCCGACCAGGCGCTCCACATAGTTAGCCTGGAAAAAATCGATCAGCTGATCTGTATCTTCCATCAGCTGAAGCTTAATCAGATTCTGCTTCTGCTTTTCCAGCCTTGCGATTCTTTTTGCCTCCCGCTTGCGCTCAGCTTCTTCCTTGTTGCCAAATAATGAGAAAAGTCCCATTGTAAGCTTCCCCCTTGTCATTTCAGATTTATTTTTTCTATAAACAAAATATATCATGAACGGGAAAAAAGTTCAAATCCGTGTGATGCAGAATCCGTATTCCGCACTTATGGCGGAACGGTTACTGCCTATCCTAAGAAAATCCAGAGTAACAGCGCAAGTTCTATAAAGAAAATTACAGGCATGCCCCAGACAAAATACCAGTGCCTGGTCTTGTGGCGAAAGAGCTGCATCCCGATAATGGAGCCCAGACTGCCGCCCAGCAGGGCAATCAGAAAGAGGTTAGCTTCGGAGATGCGCCACTGGTGCCGAATCGCTCTTCTTTTATCCACTCCCATACTGATCAGTCCGGCCAGATTGATGCATATGAGATAGCCGATGATATAAGAATTCATAAGTAAGTCTCCCGTGAAAATAAAGTTTTGGTACTGCATGAATTTTGGGGCATTCTCTAACCATTTATTATTATACGGGAAACGGGGAGGATGTCAAGAACCGTCACAGTGAGTGCAGCAGCTGGCAATCTGTATCTACACATGAAAGTGGACTGTATCAAGAAAATTTTCATTTTCGGGCATCTTTTATGACCGATTGTGGCGTGTATGCCCCCTTTTCAGCAAGTAAATATGCCCTATATCAGAAAATTGGTAGTTTTGGTCCACTTTTTGGCAAAATAAGTGGACTAAATTTCATACTTTTTTCTCAGCAGTCCACATAATGCAGATTTTTTGCTTTTGGGCTTATGAAAAACGACAAAAGTGGACTTAACGGTCTATTTTTTTCATAGAAGTCCACTTTAGAAAGATATACTGCTCCACGGATTGGTGAAAGATAAAAGACGTCACGGAGGATGGGACAGGCCGCAGCACCAACGTTATGCTTGTGAGCAAAGAGGCGCAGGGTATATAATGATTCTATAGTTGCCGGTACCCGGAAGAGGGGCCGATGAAAGAGAAAAGGGGCGGACGGTAAAGATGGTGCGGATCGGAATCTGCGAAGATGTGAAAGAAGAACTGCGGCAGCAGGAACAGATGCTCCGGCGGATTATGGGCGGTCTGTCGAAAAATATCGAGCTTTACGGCTTTCCCTGCGGGGAAGATCTGCTGAGCGAGATTGAGGCCACCGGCAATATGGATATCATTTTTCTGGATGTGGAGATGTCGGGCATGAACGGAATCGAGACTGCCAGAGCCATCAGGAAGAACGATACCAGCGTGGTGCTGATCTTTATTTCCTGCCACAATCAGTACTACCGGGAGATGATGGAGGTCTGGCCCTATGCTTTTCTGGAAAAGCTCCTGCAGGAGGAGCGGCTTGCGGCCATCCTGAAAGAGGTGGTGGAGAAACGGCTGAATTTCACTGACGTCTATGATTTCTCCTACCGCAAAAAGCGGTATCGGCTCCCTCTGTCCCAGATCAGATATTTTCAGAGCGACAGAAGAACGGTGCGAATCGACAACGGTAAGCGTCTGTTCCGGGCAGCACGGTCCTATCCCGGGGTGGACGGCTTTCTGAAGCTGTACCAGAGCAAATGAACCATGGGCATAAAAAGAGGAGCCTTGGAGATCCTGTGATCTCCCGGCTCCTTTTTATTGTATACCGTGTTTTACTGCTTATCTGCTTCCTGCATCTTCATGGCACGAACCTTCAGGGACAGGCCGAACAGATTGATGAAGCCCTCCGCATCATGGTGGTCATACAGATCGCCGGTGGTAAAGGATGCGATACTCTCGTTGTACAGGGAGTAAGGGGAAGTGGTACCGGCCTTGATGATATTGCCCTTGTACAGCTTGAACTTCACTTCGCCGGTGACATATTCCTGGGTCTTCTCAATGAAAGCCTGCTCTGCCTCACGCAGGGGAGTAAACCACTTGCCCTCATATACCAGGCTGGCAAAACGGCTGCCCATTTCCTTTTTGAAAGCATA
>JAGANP010000061.1 GCA_017624175.1 Lachnospiraceae bacterium
ACCTGTTGTTTTAGATCTTTGACAAATCCATTATAACAGGGATTCTGGTGCTCTCAATTTATTTTCTCTTAGGCAACTGACAAAAACTTTACTCTATACGTTGTTCATAGTCATTTACTTTTTTGTACAAATGAAATTCAGTCAAATTTATGGGTACGGAACGGCGCCATAGGCAGACCATTTGCCCCAAATACGGTCACTTCACCGTAATTTGTCCACAGATATCTGGCCATAACCGGCTCTTGAACCTCCTCTGCCCGCAGAAAAACCCGATTTCCCGTCATCACCGCTTCCGCTTCCCGGAATACGCCGTCAGCCCCTGCCAGTTCAAAGCCTGTGGGCTTTTCTCTGCGGCAGACCAGTCCCTCCCCGGCATAGTCAAAGGTAATCTCCATTCCGCCGTCCCGGTACAGGAAATCCCGGTAAACAGGGCCGAAAGCGTCCTTTTCGGGAATCAGATGATAAACTCCCGCCAGAGCCTGCAGGGCCAGTCTCTCTCCCACGGGCTTTTTCTGCTTGGGATGGATCTCATGGAACTGCCCGCAGTCTATGGCCACCGCTATCCCCGTGCCCCGCAGGGTCTGATAGGCCCGCATCTGGCTCTCCCGGATCAGGCACCAGCTTTTCGTATCGGGATCGTGCTGGTATCGGTGCATGGGCAGCTGCACCAGCAGAAAGGGCAGCGTATCATCACCCCAATCCTGGCGCCACTGCCCAATCAGTCCGGTGAGCAGCGCATAATAGCTTTTCGGCTTGTGGTCGTCGCTTTCCCCCTGATAATAGATAAAGCCTCTCAGGGTATAGGGCATTACCCGTTTCAGCATGGTCTCATACAGCCCCGCCTGTCTGGTGAAATTGGCGCAGTTCATGGGTCCGGGATACTGGCAGGGGCCAATCAGCTCCTGCACCCGGTCAAAGGGCATCATGGGCTCCTTTTCGTAGACCGCCGCCGCTTTCTGATCCCACTGCTCCTGATATCTCTGGTATTCCTGATATTCCCGTATCTGCTCCGCCTCCGGTTTGGCGATCAGCGCCGAGCTCTCGTATTCCTCGATATAGCTGCGGGTCAGCTCCCGGGACAGAATGGCCTCCCGGCTCATCCAGCAGCTTGCGGAGGTGCCGCCCCAGTTACAGCCGATAATGCCCACGGTGACCTGCAGCCTGCGGGCCAGCTCCTCGGCAAAAAAGAAGCCCACCGCCGACCATTTCGCCGCAGCTTTTTCGTCAAACTGCTCCCAATGAGAGCGCCGTTCTTCCTCTTCGTAATGCTCCCCCATGTAGGCCTGCTTCGGGGTATAGTAAAAGCGGATCCGGGGAAAGCTCCCCTGGGTCAGAAGCGCCGCTCCGCCCTCTGCATCTTTCAGTTCCAGTTCCATATTGGACTGTCCGCCTGCCAGCCATACCTCGCCTATGGCAATATCCGTAAAACAAATTCTTTCATCCCCGTCGCTGATTTCCATGCACAGGTTCTCCTGGGCCTCCCGCTCCGGCAGATAGGCGATCCATTTCCCATCCCGGCACCTGGTCTGGGCACGATCCTGCCCCAGCGTGACCGTAATCTCCTTTCCGCTGACGCCCTGGCCGAACACCGCAATTTTCTTATTTCTCTGTAAAACCATGTGATCACTGAATACCGCCGCTGCTCTTAACATTTCTTTTCTCCTTTTCCGCCGTCGCATTCGCTCGTCAAATGCCCCGGACCGCATCAGCTCGAGCAAGCTCGGCAGATGCGGTTCGGGGCACTTGACTCTGCCCTTTTCGCATATTGTAGCACATTTTTTTCTTATTGACTACGGCTCATTTTCATACAGTCGGCCATCCACGATCCGCACAATCCGTCTGGCCGACTTTGCCACATTCAGGTCGTGGGTGATCATCACAATGGTATTTCCCATCTCATTCAGTTCCCGGAAAAGCTTCAGTACATCCCGGCCGCTGGACTGATCCAGCGCACCCGTGGGCTCATCGGCCAGCAGGATGGCGGGGCTGCCCACCAGGGCTCTGGCGATGGATACCCTCTGCTTCTGACCGCCGGAAAGCTCCGAGGGCCTGTGATTGATGCGATGTTCCAGCCCCAGCAGCTCAATGGTCTTGCGGCACTGTTCCTGGGCCTCCTGATGGCTCATGCCCCGCATCAGCAGCGGCATGATGATATTCTGCATCACATTATAGGTGGGAATCAGCTGATAATTCTGAAAAATAAAGCCTATCTTTTCATTTCTCACCTTTGTCAGTGCGTGCTGGCCCGTCTCATGGATGGCCATTCCGTCCAGAAAATATTCCCCGCTGTCCATCTCGTCCATGCAGCCCAGAATATTCATCAGCGTTGTCTTACCGGAACCGGAGGGACCCAGAATTGCCACATATTCTCCCTTTTCCACGGTAAAATCAATATTTTTCAGGATCGGAAGCTTTTCCTCCCCCAGCAGATAACCTTTGTTAATTCCTTTCATCTCAATCATCACTTATACCCCCACATACTATTCCTGATTCAGCGCCACCACGGGAATCAGCCGGGACGCCTTAAAGGCAGGGTAGAATCCGAAGATGCTTCCGGTAATTACACCGAACAACAGGGACAGCATCGCTCCCGACACCGACAGGGACACCCGCACCGAAAAAATCTCCACCAGAGGGGTGATTCCCAGGGACAGCAGAACTCCCAGCACGGCGCCCACCAGACTGGTAAAGCTGGCTTCCAGCAGAAACTCCAGCAGGATATCCCGGCGGGAACAGCCCAGCGCTTTCAGAATGCCGATCTCATTGGTACGCTCCTTTACGGAGACAAAAAGCACATTCATGATACCGATGCCGCCCACGATAAAGACAATCACCGCCATGGAGATCAGCAGCAGCGTCAGAGTCTCGTTGGAAGCCGACGCCGCCTCCATCTTGGTTCCCGCATCCGATATGGTAAACGTAGAATCCGAATAGCTGTCCGCCAGCGCCGTTTCCACATCCGCCATAACCGTATCTACCTGATTCACATCTTCTGCAATTACCGTCAGGGTAGGGCTGATGCTGCTGCCGGTAATATATTTGATGCCCGTCTCATAGGGAATAAATACAGCGGTATCCGGACTGATGCCCGAAGCCACCGTTCCCATCTCCGACAGTACCCCGGTCACCACATACCGTCGGTTGTCAATATAGATCTCCGCATCATAGGCGTCATAGGCGCTGCCGAAGATCTCCTTAGCCACAGAGTAGCCCAGCACGCATACTTTCTCTTTGTTCTCGTTATTTTCCTCCGTCAGAAAGTCCCCGATGGACATTTCCAGATTGCTGATGGTATCATAATTGTCCTGAACCCCCGCTATTGTATAATAGGAAGCGGAATCCAGATCCCCGCCCTCCACCGAGGCACTGGTAGAATAAGAGATCGTGGCATCCGCTATTCCCTGTACAAACAGGGACAGCTCCTCACAGTCCTCCGTAGTCAGCGTCACAAACTCCTGCTTTTCTGTACTTTCTCCGTCAAAACCGAAGATTTCCCCGAAGCCGCCCCAGTCATTGCCGCCGCCAAACGACCCTCCGCCGCCTATGGAGATACTGCCTGACGGCATATTGTTATCCGGCATGGAAAAGGCTATCATATCCCCGCCGCCCATGGCAAAGCTGATCCCGCCGGAGGTCTCTCCCTCGCAGGATATGTCAATGGCCCCTGCATTCAGGTTTTTAAACTGTTCCGCCACTTCCTCCCTGCCTCCGGTGCCGATGGCCAGCACCATCATAATAGTGGCGGACCCCACCACAATACCGATGGAGGTCAGGATGACTTTGAACTTGTTCTGTGACAGATTCAGCCAGACAAGTCTTAAAATTTCCGAAATTCTCATATTTTCCTTTTCCTCTCTCCAGGGTTATTTCCGGCTGACCGTACTCTCAATCAGCACCACGTCTCCCTCAGCCAGACCGCCGGTGATTTCTGTATTGACGCCATCGGTAAAGCCAATGGTTACCTCCACCTTGCGGACGGTGCCGTCCTCATCCTGTACTTTCACATAGGTAGTATCACCCTCCGTGAAAATGGCCCTCTTGGATACATAGAGTACCTCCTGGGTCTCCTCGGTAATAAAAGTAATCTCACCCGTCATCCCCTGGAAAAGTCCCGATACATCTCCCTCCAGCGTAATCGTCACGTCATAGGTTACATTCCCGCTGGAATCCGTGGAGGCATCCGAGATCTGGGTGACACTGGCCCGGAACGTGATGTCAGGATAGGCAATGAGATCCACATTGGCCTGGCTGCCCAGCGCAATATCGGCCATGTCCTCCTCATCCACAGTCACTGTCATGGTAATCTCATCCATATTATAGAGAGTCACCAGCACCGTTCCCGTGTGAATACTGTCCCCCTCCGCCAACGCCACATCGGTAATCACACCGTTGTACTGGCAGCGAATGGCCGTGCCGTCCACATGGGAGCTGTATTCCTCCCATTTCTCCATGGCTTCTGCGTAGGTCTCCTCCTGCTCCGCCGCATCCTCCTCCAGATAGGCCAGGGCGATATCATAGGTCTCCTGGGCAGAATCATAGGCCAGCTGCCGCAGCTCCAGCGTCTCTTTCGCATCAAGAAGCCCCTGGGCCAGTTTTCGCTGGGCAGTATTCAGATTCACCTGGGCCTGCTCCAGATTTTTCTGAGCCTGCTCTATATTCTGTTCCAGACGTTCCTTTTTCTGTTCCAGAGTATCCACTGCGGACTGGGCCGTCTGTGCCATCTGGAAATCATCTACATAATAATAGGTCTCATTGATTTTATCCCTGTGATTCATGCTCCACTCACAGTTTGCCAGATGCTGCAGCGCCTCTTCGTATGCGGCGTTGATCTCCTCCAGCTGGCTGTTGTAAGCCTCCAGGGTCTTCTGTGTGTCAGCCAGGGTTTCCTCCGCCTCTGTCACCGCCTGCTGCAGCTGTGCCACTGCGGCATTATACTCGGTCTCCGCATAGGAGCCGTAGGCCAGACTGGATTCATAGGTGTAGCTGGCAGTCTGTTTGGATAATTCCTGATCCGCATAGACAGCGTCCAGGTCGGCCTTGGCCTTTTCCACATCTGACTGCAGCTGCTCTGTCAGCTCCGATACGCTCTCCTCCTCCAGCTCATACAGGATATCTCCCTCTGCAACCTGCTGCCCTGCGGATACACAGATCTTAGAGACGGTCAGGCTGGACGCCTCCCCGCTGGTGGAAAAGGTGCTGCCCCCAGCCATGTTGAAAATCTGATCGAACATGGCGGTTCCGCCTCCGGCTCCCTGCATCTGCATGCCTCCTGCGCCGCCCGAACCGGAGGTGCTGTCCCCGGTGGAAGCTCTCTGCAGGGCGCTCATATCCAGATCAAAGGTCTGTTCCACCGTACCGATATCCACCGAGCCGCTCTCCGTCACTCCTACAGCCAGGCCGCCGTACTGCACTATAGTTTCCCGGTAGGTTACCTCCTCCTGATCCCCACTGACAGCGGCTGTCACCGCCCAAGTGCCGATGACCAGGCAGAGCAGGAGTACGATAATAAGAGCGGTTATTTTTTCCTTTTTTTTACTCAATTGTTTCATCGCTGTCCCTCCTGATTTCCGCCCCGGCCTCCGGACATATCGCCTCCGAAGTCTCCCCGGCCTCCGTCCGGCTGCCCGCCGGAAAAATCTCCGCCGCCGGGCATACCGCCTGCGCCGTCAGCTCCGGGAAATTCCATGCCGCCGTTTTCCCCATCGGGGAACTCCATTCCCTCCGGAAGGTCTTCCATGCCGCCGCTTTGTCCTTCTGGGGTGCCGGTTTCGGATACGTTGTCCCTGACCTCGGATTCCGAACTGAACCGGCTGGCGATATAGATGGTATCGCCCTCCTCCAGCCCGGAAAGGATCTCCACCACGGAACCGTTGCTGAGACCGGTCTGCACCTGCGTCAGCTCCATACCGCCGAGAGCAGTCTTTGTATATACATAGGTCTTTCCGTTTTCTTCCACAATGGCTTTTTTCGACAGATACAGCACATCCTCCTTTTGCTGTGTCACAAAGGTAATATCCGCCACCATACCGCCGTACAGCAGAGAGGTATCCCCGTCCACGCCGATCACCACGGTATAGCTGACCGTATTGGTATTCTGGGAGGTGGAAGTGGTATCTATGGAAAGGATCGTACCGTTGTAGATCTGTCCCTCATAGGCGGTAAATTCTATCTCCACCTGTTCGCCCACCATCAGCTCCACCACATCCTCCTGGGTCACATCCACAGAGATTGTCATGTTGCCGGGCTCCGCATAGGACAGCAATGTCCCCTGCCGGTCCAGCACATCCCCTGCCTTGTAAGAGGATTCCGTAACGATCCCGGCGCTCTCTGCGTACAGGATGCCGTCCTCTCCCACAAAGGCTTCAAAGGCCTGCAGCTGCTCTTCCAGCTTATCCCTGTCCTCTGCCGTCTCCTCCAGTTCCTCTTTCAGACTCTCCAGCTTGGCCTGATAGGTAATTTCCGCATTTTCGCTGCTGATCAGCGCCTCCTGCTTTTCCTCCTGCGCATCCAGCGTTTCAATCAAACGCTTTGCCTGGGCCAGAGCCAGCTCGCTCTGCAGAGTGCTGATCTGCGCAGCGTTCTCCTGGAGGGCCTGCTGCGCCTGCTCCAGCGCTGTCCTGGCATTTTCATACCGGGTCAGAGCATTCAGATACTTGCTCTGCATCAATTCAAAATAATACCCGTTGCTCACATCCGCTTCGTCATAGCCCGCCTTGGCCGCAGTATACTCTTCCAGAGCCTCCGCATAATCCTCGTTGGCCTCGGTGATTTTCTCTTCCAGGGAGGGGATGTTAGCATTGCGGTGGTCGATCTCCGCCTGCAGAGCCGTAATATTGTTGGCAATGGAGGTATTGGCATAATTATAGATGCTTTGTGCATATTCCCCCGCTATCTGCTTGGACTGATAGCTGGTCTGGGCCTCTAAGACCGATAATTCATATTCCGCTTCGGCCTCGCTGTAATCCGCTCTGGCCTCCGCCAGGGCATTGGTCAGAAGCCGACGCACGTCCGCTACGCTATCCTCCGTAAATTTCAGCAGGGCGTCCCCCTCCTGGATCCGCTGTCCCTGCGCCGCATAGACCTCTTCGATCTCCAGGTACCGCTGCACCGTATCTTCCTCGTCCTCTTCATCGTCCTCATCCGCTATATCCAGATCCAGATCATAGGTCACGGAGGTGATTCCATATTCCAGGGAACCGCTTTCCGTGACGCCCACGGTCAGGGTACCCCTCTCTACCACGGACTCCTTATATACCCACTCTTCCTCCTGCAGAAGCGGTGCGATGAATACCGTATAAGACGCCGCAAGGAGCAGAAGCAGCAGAGCCGTAAGGAGCAAAAGGAGGTTCCTCTTTTTTTTGCTGATTTTATGTACTGCCGGTAGTTTCATTCTCTGACCTCCCTTTCCTCGTTTGCCGGAGCAGTAGCTTCGGCTTCCCGGGTCATACCGAATATTACCGTCACCGACTGATTGGCCGTCAGTCCGGAGATATCCCCAGTCAGGTTCACTGTCACGTTATAGGTCACATTGGTGCGGCTGTCCGAGGCCGTCACCGGATTGACGGCGGTAATTTTTCCGCTGTATCCGTTTCCGCCGGTATCCATTAGGTATACCTCATCTCCTACAGCCAGCTTTGCAATATCCGTCTGGGCCACCGACACGGTAACGCTCATTTCCTGGGTATCGCTGTACATATAGATCGCCCTGTCGGAAGTCAGCTCCTGCCCGGCCTGCAGCATCACCCGAAGCACACTGCCCGTTCCCGATGCGTAATAATAACCGTCTCCCACACTGCTCTCAAAGAGCTCCAGATTTTCCTGTGCGTCCTCATAGTCGCTGAGCAGGGTCTCATAGTCCGCTTCCGCTTTCTCCAGCGTCGTGGCATAGTCGCTCTCCGCCCGCTGGGCGCTGGCCAAAGCCGTCTCATAGGTGAGCTCCGCCTGCGCCGCCTGTATCTCATAGGCCTCCTTGGCCTCCGCCACCGCCTGCTGCAGGGACGGCAGCTGCAGTTCCAGCGTCTGCAGTTCAAAGGCCGCATTGGCCACCGCATCCTCATAGTCGCTTTGGGCCTGCTGCAGATCCCGCAGGTTCTGTTCCAGCACGCTGTACAGGCTGGCCAGAATGGACTCATAGGAGTAGGGGCTGCCCCCTCTGCCGCCGGTGACCTGTTCCCAGCTCACTCCCCATTCTTCCATCTTTTGCTTCAATACGGCCAGGTTCTCATCATAGATTGCCTGATACTCATCTACTTTGAAATAGCTTTGATAGGAACCGTCATTGACATAGGACTGATATTCCGCAATCTGTTCCTGGGCCTCGGCAAGCGCCTCCTGGGCCCGCTCCACGCTGTCCGTCAGGCCTGCTACCGTCTCCAGATAGACCTCCCTGGCCTGTTCTCCGGCCAACACCGCCGACTCATAATCGTACCGGGCCGTGATCTTCTTCTGCTCATATTCAATGACCCCTGCCCGATAGGCCAGCTCCGCCGTCCGCAGAGTCTTCTCCAGCTCCTCTCTGGCCTCGGCCACGCTTTCCTCCGAAAGGCGCAGAATCCTGGTTCCCTCCTCCAGCTCCTGTCCGGAGCTGATATAGATCTCCTCGATCTCCAGAGCCGTGGACAGATTCTCCACGGCAAAGCTTTCCTCCGTCACTTCCACACTGATGACGCCGGAAGCCGTCACCATGTCTTCAGGCAGAGAAGGATTGCCTCCTATGGCGCCTCCCCCACCCCGAAACGCAGGGTCGGCCGGATCTCCCTTATTCCATACTTTTAACATAAAAAAAGCAATACCACCGATGGCCGCCAATACCAGAACCGCCAGAATGATGATAATTGCTTTCTTTTTACTGCCCTTATTTCTGCTCTTTCCGTCCTTACTTTGCATAAAAACCTCCATGGCTCTGCTTTGCGGAATCTCAGCCTCCAACGAAGAACGCCGGCTCCCCCGCAGTAATGTGTCAGTAAGTTCAGAATACAGATATTTTGTTTCCAAAAATTGTTTAAACTGTGAAAAAAATGTGTTTACCGGGCGGCGGACTGCTCCTCCGTCACTTCCACCTCCGTCACCGTTCCCAGCCGGTTGGCCAGAATCTTCCGGTATCCCTTTTCATAGCCATGGTGCTCCAGAGTACACTGTACCCGGCCCTCCTGATCGGTCACGAATCGATACCGGTTATACTCTCCTTCCCGGTAGGCAAAATCCGTCCCGTTGTCCATATAGTGATCCCACCGGCCCTCTCCCGGGAAAACGTCCAGCAGCAGGGTATCCTCCTCTTTCTCTCCCACATAGGACATGGGCTCCATGGCAGGGATTACGCTGCCCGCTTTTACATAGATGGGACATACCTCCAACGGCGCATCCCGGATGATCCACACCGGACCTGTCAGCTTCTCATGCGTCCAATAATCATACCAGACGCCCTCCGGCAGATATACCATCCGCTTTCTCATGCCCGGATACACCACCGGCGCCGCCAGGATCCGATCCCCCAGCAGGAATTCATCATTACAGGTTGCGGCGGTCTCGTCCTTTTCATAGTGGAATACCAGCGGCCGCATCACCGGAGCGCCGGTCTGCTCCGCCTCATAAAACAGATCATAGAAATACGGAATCCAATGATAGCGCAGCTTCACATACTTCCGGTAGATCTCCAGCGTCTCCTGCCCGAACTGCCAGGGCTCCTGACGTCTGGTGCCCATGGCGGAGTGATTGCGAAACAGCGGAGAGAAGCACCCCACCTGTACCCAGCGGCACAGAAGCTCCGCCGTGGTATCGGAGCCGAAGCCTCCCACATCCGTCCCCGCAAAGGGCATTCCGGAGAGCCCCAGATTGCACAGCTGGGGGATCGCCATCTGCAAATGCGCCCAGATACTGTGGTTATCCCCGGTCCAGCAGGTGGTATACTTCTGGCTTCCCGCATAGCAGGCCCGGGTGATCACAAAGGGTCTGCGTCCATCCAGGCGCTCCAGCCCCCGGTAGGCCGCCTCAGCCATCAGATGTCCGTAGACATTGTGCATCCTGGCATGGCTCGCTTCCTCGTTCTCATCCGTAAACACCACATCCTCGGGCAGGGGGCCGTTGAAGCTGGCGGGCTCATTCATGTCGTTCCAGATGCCCCGAACGCCTTTATCCAGCAGGAATTTCTGCTTTTCGCCCCACCATTTTCTGACCTCGGGATTCCCGAAGTCAGGAAAAGCCGCCTCTCCGGGCCACACCGCATTGATATATACCTCACCCTGGGGCGTCCGGGCAAAATAGCCGTTGCTGACGCCCTCGTCATAGACCCCGTAGCCCGGCTCCTTTTTCATGCCCGGATCGTTGATCACCACCGGCTTAAAGCCCCTGTCGGCAAGGGTTTGCAGATATCCCGCCGCATCCCCGTGGTAGCGGTTCTCGTTCCAGGTAAATACCTTGTAGTCCTGCATATAGTCAATATCAAAGTGAATGGCGTCACAGGGAATGTCCCTCTCCCGCATGCCCCGGGCGATCTCTTCGATATCCTCCTGGGTCACATAGCCCCATCTGGACTGATGATATCCCAGGGTCCACTTCTGGGGCAGGGGACAGGTGCCCGTCAGATAGGTATACCGGGCCAGCACTTCCCGCAGAGAATCCCCGGCGATATAGTAATAATCCAGATTCCCGGCAGCTGCGCCGAAGCTGTAATATTTCCGGGACTCCTGACCCATGTCAAAAAAGCTCTTATACGTATTGTCCAGAAAAATACCGTACACCTGCTCCCCGGTCAGCGCCATGAAAAAGGGGATGGACTTATACAGCGCCTTAAAGCTGTCCACCTGGGGAGCGGGATTATCTGTGTTCCACATCTCATAAGCATAGCTGCGCTTATCCAGAAAGCCCGTTTTATCTCCCAGACCGTAAAAATGCTCGTCCCCTTTCAGGCATTTCAGCACATCAAAGAGATGACCCTCCTGCTCTGCGGCCTCATGTCCTTCACCGGCCAGCAGCTCCAGCGCCTCCCGGCTCATTGCCTGCAGGGACTCTCTCCCTCCCCGGTAATCCATGCACACCTCCGCCCCACCGGGGGTAAAGAAATCCACATAAAAGCCGTCGCTGACCCGGACGGACACAGCGCCGGTGCAGATCCACAGACCGTCCTCTCTGCTTTCCACAGAAAAGTCCGCCGGGATTTCCTTATCTCCCTCAATGGCCCGGGAACGCTGCTCCTTACTTTCCAGACCGCAGAATACGTTGATGATCTCGGGTGTGACCGCCCGGATCCACGCCTCTCCCTGCGCAAAGGTCAGCAGAACCTTCTGTCCTTCCACGGTATATCCCTTTAATTTTCCCAGATTCATACTCTTCTCCCTTTCTTTTTTGCATCCTGTCACTACCGCTCACACATACGCCATTGGCAGATTGCTCTTATGCCGATTCCAGCAGAATACGCTTTACTTTCTGCCAGTCCCCGTCGGGCACACAATAGGTGGGAAGAAACCTTCCCGTAAGCGGGGAGGAGATGGCCGTATGGAGATACAGGCTGTCCATGCCCACGCCGGCGGCTCCGCCGATGTCCGAAATCTCGTCATTGCCCACCATCAGGCACCCGGCGGGATCCAGATGATAGCGCTCCAGTAACCTACGGAAAAATGCCGCAGACGGCTTCTTACAGCCCTCCTCCGAGGAGATCAGGATTCCGTCAAAGGCTTCCGCCAGTCCCATCAGTTCCAGCTCCGGCCTGGTAAAATCACTCTGGGCGTTGGACAGCAGATAGACGCCCTTTCCTCTGCTGCGCAGCCGGGCCAGCGTCTCCTCCACCCCGTCATATACTTTCAGATACTGCCGGGATAGGGTACGGAAAAAAACCGCCGCCAGCCGGGCCGTCTGCCGGTCCCAGGGGATCCCTTTCTCCGCAAACAGCGCCCCGAAAACCGCCGTCAGATCCGGCTCCGCCAGAAACTCCTCCTTTCCGGCCTGCTCCGCCTCCCTCTGCAGCTTCTCCGTGCTCTCCCGTTCCAGCCGCCGAAAGGCGCTGCGCAGCTGCCGGGGATCGTAAGCGGCGCCCAGAGCAGTGTAGAGCTCGCTCAGCTTCCGCCACAGATAGGCCTTATTTTCGTTGGTACGGATATCCGCCAGGGTTCCATACAGATCAAAGATATAATTGTCATACATGGGACTGTTCCTCCAGCGCCTCGTAGACTCTCAGGAGCTCTCCCACGCTCCAGGCCTGGGCAAAACAACCCTTGGAGCTCACGGGATTGCCCCCGTCGTAGATCTCCGGCAGCTGTGCGATGCAGCCCTCCCGCAGCGCCGCCTCTATGGCCGTCAGCTGCTCCCTGACATAAGCTTTAGCCGCTTCGGTATATCCGTACACTTTCAGGTAGGCCAGATAATAGCCTCCCAAGGGAAAAGTCCACACCGTACCCTGGTGGTAGGCCAGATCCCGGTCCAGCTGAGCGCCCCCGTAAAAGGGATGAAAAGCCGGATCGGCGGGATCCAGGGTTCGCAGTCCCACACCGGTGTAGAGCCTGCGAAATACGGTCTCCACCACCTGTTTTTCCTTTTCCGCAGAAAGCAGGGAAAAAGGAAGAGATACCGCCCAGATCTGATTGCATCTCACCTGTTCATCTGCCTCCGTACCGGAGATCACATCCCGCAGACAGCCCTTTTCCGGGTTCCAGAACCCGGCTTCAAACGCTCCATAGACCCGATCCGCCATGGCGCCGAAATCCATCTCCTCCCGGGGACGCTTGCGGGCCAGCTCCTCCATAATCCGCAGGGCATTGTACCAGTAGGCATTGATCTCCACCGGCTTGCCGTGCCGGGGGGTGGGCAGAATATCCCCCACCCGCACGTCCATCCAGGTCACCTGGTCGTAGTCCTGTCCTGCCAGGAGCAGGCCGTCCTGATCCATATGGATTCCGTAGTCCGTGCCCCGGGCGTACCAGCGGATGATCTCCTGCATCACGGGATAGGCCTGTTCCTCGAAGGCTTCATCTCCCGTTCTCCGCAGATATTCATACACTGCCAGGATAAACAGCAGCGCCGCATCCACCGTGTTATAGGCGGCGGCCTCCGTCCCCTCCGGGAACAGATTCGGCATCAGCCCCCGGCGGCAGTGCATCATAAAGGTCTGCAGAATGCTTTTTGCCGTATCGTACTGTTTTGTGGACAGACAGCAGCCCGTCAGGGCAATCATGGTATCCCTGCCCCAGTCCTCGAAAAAGGGAAAGCCTGCCAGGATCGTCTTCTGCCCTGTGGACTCCCGGCGGGAAATAAACTGATCCGCACTGACTGCCAGCACCTGGGCCGTCTCGTCCCGAAATCCCGCCTGCTGCCGCAGGGCCCGGCGGTGCTCCGTCAGCTTCTGCAGGATCTCGGACATCCGGGGCAGCGGCGCCTCCGTTCCGTACACGATCTCCAGCAGCGCCTCCTGCTCCGGCGCCGCCGTCAGGCAGATCTCATGGTTGACCGCCGTGCAGCCCAGCACCGGCTTGCCGTCCCTGACATCATCCCGGTAGTACAGATCCTCGGCAAACTGCAGGGGCAGCTGCCTGCATTCCCCGTTGGTGCGCAGATACAGGCTCTGTCCCCCGGACAGAATCCTGTCTCCGTCCATGGTAAATTCCTGTTTTACCGACAGTCTGTGCCCCTTGGGAACAAACTGCAGATGGGGCCGCACCCGCAGCGTCACCGTCTCCCGGGAACGGTTGCAGATCCGGTAGGAGATCCCTACGGTATTCCTGCCCTGCATCAGAGCGATGGTCCGTATCACTTCCACGCCCTCCGCCAGATAGCTCCACACCGGATAATCCTCATAGACAAACCCGGTCTGGAAGCGGTAACCCTCCTCCCTCTTCTCCGGGCGCTGAAATTCCTGGCTGGAAAGACAGATCTGCCCCTCCTGCCCTCTCTCTAACCACTCCTCCAGCCGGTGTATCATATTGTATCTGTGATTGGGCGCATGGGTACAGGCCATCAGCACCGCCTGATCATTGCGGCTGCAGGAGCCCGTCATGCTGAGAGAGGAAAAACCACCCAGACCATTGGTCATCAGATAACAGTTCTCCTCGCCTCTTTCCAATGTTTTCCAGTCCTGTTTTCCATATCGAAATCTCATGCTCTTCCTTATTCCTTTCCGCATCTGCCCCTAAGAGCCCTGTTTCCGGCATCAGCCCCGGGAACCTTCCCCGGCGCAGCCCAGAATCAGACCGCTTCCTGCTGCCGCCTCAATCCACCCTCTGCCCGCCGGATCCGCCTTTTCCCAAAGATCCGTGCTCCGGCCGTCCGCCAGGACGGTCCACTCTTCCTCCGGCAGCGTGATTTTGGCGGGAGTCTCCGAAGCATTATAGACGATAAGCAATTCTTTCCAGCAGCTTTCCGGCACTTTTTTACAGCCGGACAGGGCGATCTGTTCCTCCCGCAGCCGGTTATCCAGCCGGAAAGTCACCACCCCCGGCGCCGGGATCCGGGCCTGACTCATGCGCCCGGCCGCTCCGGCCGTCTTATCCCACAGCCCCGGAAGCTTTTTGCGCAGCCGGATCAGCCCCTTGTAATAGGCCAGCAGCTCCGCCTGTTCCACCGTCTGATGCCATCTCAGCATATTGATCTCCGGGTCGGAACGGTAACTGTTGCCGTCCCCCAGCTTCGTCCGACCGAACTCTTCCCCCGCCTGCAGGAACAGATGTCCCTGACAGGTAAAATAGATCAGGGCCGCCAGCTTATTGGCCCGGAGCACATCCTCATATTCCCCGGTAAAGTCCGCCTCTTTTCCGTGAAAGGACATCACCAGCTTATCCCACAGGGTGAAATTGTCGTGGGCGGAGACATAGTTGACCACCCGGCTGCAGCTGCCGGGTCTGAAATCTCCGGGATCCGCTGCTTCTCCGCACCAGCCGGTAACCGCCCGGAGAATCTGCTTTTCCATTCCTTTTCCGCCGTTGACGAAGCCCGGCTCTTCCTCATAGAACACATGCCCCTTGATCGCATCCCGGGTATCGTCCGAAAAGACAGCGATTCCCTCGTCCAGATACTGTACATTCTCTTTTAATGCGGCATGGGTGCCGGACTCCATCGGAGAGTCGTCCGCTCTCCAAGGCTCCCCGTACAGGAGCTTTTCCCCTTTGCCGAATTCCTGATCCAGCTCCCTGCGGATACGGTTCATCAGTTCCACGGTCAGCAGACCCATCAGATCGAACCGAAAGCCGTCCAGATGATATTCCCTGGCCCAATACATGACGGAATCCGCAATATAATTATCGACCATTTTTCTGCCCACGGCCATATCGCTTCCGCAGGCGGAACCGTTAGCAAGGGTGCCGTCCTCCCAGCGGCGGCAGTAATATCCCGGCGCCGTTCTCTCCAGCCAGGAATCCGCATCATGGGTATGGTTGTACACCACATCCATAATCACCCGGATACCGGCCTGATGGAGGGCCCGGATCATCTCCTTGCACTCCCGGATACGCACAGTGCCGTCGTGGGCATCCGTGGCATAGGAGCCCTCGGGTATATTGTAGTTCACCGGATCATAGCCCCAGTTAAACTGCCTTCCGTCTCCGTCCTCGTCCAGAAAGCCATAGTCGAAAAAGGGCAGCAGATGCACATGGGTGATCCCCAGCTCTTTCAGATATGCCACGCCCGGCGCAAATTCCCGGCCCTCTGCATTTCCGTCCGGCTGCGCAGTAAAGGCTTTGTATTTTCCCCGGCAGGCCTCGGGCACGCCGCTGTCCGGATCATAGGAAAAATCCTTGATATGGAGCTCATAAATGATATTTTCCACATCCCTTTCGGGGGCATGATCCCGGTCAAAGCCCTCCGGGTCCGTCCGCCGCAGATCCACCACCATGCTGGGATAACCGTTGCAGCCGCAGCCCACCGCATAGGGATCCGCCGTGTACAGGGCTTCGCCGCCTGTCACGATACAGTAATCATAATAACGCCCATGAAGATCTCCCGGTATCCGCCGGTGCCAGACGCCCCTTTTTTCCGGTTTCATCTCCAGGCGCTGCAGAGTGCTTTCCTCCCTGTTCTCACTGCCGTACAGGCATAGCTCCACTTTTTCCGCAAACGGCGCCCACAGCCGGAAATCCGTCCCCTCCGGAGTGCAGACCGCTCCCAGGTCCTTTCCGTCATATGCATATTCTTCATCAAAGGATTTTGTATATCGAAAATTTTTCATATTCATACCTCCTTTATATCACCGCATAGCGCAGCTGTGCCTTAGATGATCCTCTGCTGCCGATCCAAAGGACAGAAAAAGAGCCGCTGCGAAAATAAAAATACATTTTGCAGCGGCTCCCGTCACCGACAGATCGGCAGGGATTAACCCTTAACCGCTCCTGACAGTCCTTCCACATAGCATCTCTGCGTCAGCAGGAACAGGATCGCTATCGGTATGGATATCAATACGCAGCCTGCATAGAACTGTGTATAAAAGGTCTCTATATACTCCTTTTCCAGCATGGTCCACAGGCCAATGGCAATGGTATAGTACTTGGTATCATTTCCCATGATTACCTTTGCAAAAATATAATCCACCCAGGGCCCCATGAATGTGGTGAGCAGCGTATAGGTGATGATCGGCTTGGACATGGGGATCGTCACGTGGATAAAGGTATCCCATTTCGTGGCCCCGTCAATATAAGCCGCCTCATCTATGGTCTTGGGTATGGTGTCAAAAAATCCCTTTGCCATATAGAAGCCCAGTCCTGCGCCGCCGGAATATACCATGACCAGGGCTACCTGCTTTAGCACGCCTGTCTCCAGAAAGCCAAGGCCCTTCAGGATATAGTACACAGCGATCATCGACATGAAGCCGGGGAACATTCCCAGAATCAGAGCAATGTTCATAAAAGGCTTACGCATCTTGAATTTCAGACGGCTCATGCAGTAGGACACGCAAAGCACAAAGAACGCCGCAATGACCGTACTGAATATGGCGATAACCAGGGTATTGGTAAACCATCTGAAGAAATCAATCTGGCTGGTGGGTTTGAACAGGTTGGCATAATTATCCAGCGTAAAGCCCCTGGGCCAGATATAACTCTTGTAGGAACCGCTCTCTTTCCGGAAAGAGGTCAGTATCACGTAAAATATGGGCAGAACCCAGATAAAGCTGAGTACGGCCAGCAGGATATGAACCAGTGTGTTCGAGATAAATCTTCTTGCTTTCATTATTGGAACGCCCCCTCATCTTTGTAGGAACCGGTATGCCGGTAAGTCAACAGTGACAGAGTAGCCAGAATAATGAACACCAGAATACCGATAACGGCACCCATGTTGTAGTCCTTCTGCGTGATCGTTAGACGGTACAGCCAGGTAACCAGCAGATCCGTCTTGCCCGCATAATAGTAGTCCAGCGTATCGGGTCCGCCGCCGGAGAGCAGGAAGATCACGTTAAAGTTGTTGATATTCCCCGTAAAGGAGGTGATCAGGTTAGGTGTCATGACAAACACAATATAGGGAAGCGTGATCTTCCGGAAGATCGTCACTGTACCGGCGCCGTCGATCTTTGCCGCTTCATACAGCTCCGCCGGAATATTCTGGAGAATACCCGTGGTGGACAGCATGGTAAAAGGAATACCGATCCAGAGGTTGATCACAATGATTGTGATCTTGGCCAGCGTGGGATCCGTGAAAAACGGAACCGACTCCGTCATGCCGATCACGCCCAGATGCCGCAGCAGCACATTGACAGGCCCGTTGGCATTGAAAATGGTTCTCATGCTCAGCAGGGATACAAACTGGGGCACCGCAATGGATAATACAAACATAAATCTCCAGAAGCCCTTAAACCGGGTACCCTTGCGGTTAATCAGCAGGGCCAGGATCAATCCCAGGATAAAGCAGCTAAAGGTAGCAAATACCGCCCAGGTCAGCGTCCAGCCCAGAACCGGCCAGAACGTCTTAGCCAGCTTGCTGCCCTGTCCCAGCATGGTTGCAAAATTATCTAAACCCACCCAGGTAAACAGATTTCCGGGCGGCTGATGCTCGTGGTCATAGCTGGTGAATGCAATCAGAATCATAAACACCAGCGGAATAATGGTAAAAATGATAATACCGGTAATCGGAAGCGCCAGCAATGCGGTGTGAATATTTTCCTCCCGCACAGAAAGCAGATCATCCTTAAAGGTGGGGATATGCATTCCCCGTTCCCTGCGTACCTGTGTGCAGTAAGCGCTCTTCATGGACATGCACGCCGCAAAGATAACCGCCAGAGTAAGTACAATCGTAATGACGCCATAGAGCAGAAACAGCATGGAATTATCGCCCGCCGTATACTCATAGATCCCCAGGGCCTCATTATAGGTCTTGCCCTGCTCCACAGTGCCCAGGGTGATAAAATTGCCGATGGAACGGATGCCGAACACCGCCATATAGCAGATATAGGCTATCTCAACTGCCAGGAAAATAAATCCCCGCACAAACTGTTTATTCAGAATATTTCCGAGGCCAAAAATGAAAAATGAGCACTTTGTCAGCGCATTTCCCCTGCGGGCTGCTTCCCAAATGCTTGCATCACTGGGTCTCCCGGAAGTCGTCTTCATTTGTTTCTTCTTTAAAGCCCCCATACAAAAACCTCCAAATACAATGTGACAATCAGCAAGGATAAGGAAACCGGAGCGGCTTCCTTATCCTCAGCTCTTTTACACTGCCGAAAATCCTTATTCGGTCATAGCCTTTACAAAATCATCCAGCTTCTGCTGTACATTGTCCTTATTGATCTCACCGCTTCTGATCTCGGTAGGAATAGCGCCTGCATAAGTCCAGTATCTGGTGGAGAATACACTGTGTACGGGCTGCATTACGCTGGCTTCATTCGCTTCCTTAACAATCACGGCTGCCAGAGGATCGGAGGTTACTGCCTCGCTGGCGCTCGCATTGATATTGGTAGGGATCTGTGCGGACTTCTCGAAACGAAGCAGCTGGTTCTCTTCATTGCCAAGGTAGGTGGCAAAAGCAACTGCTGCAGCCATGTTCTGAGAGTGCGCATTTACGCCGATACACTTGGAGCCGTAGAAACCAAGGAGCTGATAATCGTTGCCGTCAGGATTGAAGGTGGGGATCACACCGATTCCCAGGTCATCTCCCAGAATATCCTTGTAGGTGTTGTAGTTCCAAGAACCGTCAAACCACACGCCCAATCTGTGATCCTCGATCAGCTCGCTGACAGCAATCTCGCCGTCATAAGCACATTTGGGATTGTTGATCAGGTCGATCAGGTAATTGGTAACTGCCACGCCGGTCTCATTATTCCAGTCGCAACCGGCGGAAAGATCATTGCCCTGGGGACCGAACACGGTCAGGCCAGCGCCGTAATAGTATGCGCCCAGCTTCCAGCCGCCTGAGGACTCGAAGTAGTAATTGTATACATTATCAGCAGTTTCCTTAGCCATGATCTTCTCCAGAGAGGTTACGTCATCCTCACTCATGATGGTCTTATCATAGAACATGAAGAAAGTATTGTGGGTAAAGGGAATGGCATAGGTTGCATCGTCCACCATTGCGGTAGCGCTGACGGCCTCGGACATGGTATCCTTTACCATTGCCTCAGCAGTACCGCCCAGCTGTGCAATAGCGCCGGCATCCACCAGCTCGATCAGCTGATCGGAAGAGAACAGGAACACATCTGCCGCTGCATCCACATCCTTTAAAACTTCTGTCTTTGCATTGTCCTCCCCTACGATCTCTGTGGTCCAGGTAATATTCCACTCCGGATGCTCCGCTGCAAAAGCGGTCTGCTGCTGCTCCATGATCCCGGTATCCACCTGGTTCTGAGGACACCAAACCTTCAGAGAGACATCTGTCACCTCTCCTGCTGCAGCGCTGCTCTCGCCTGCTGCACTACTGATAGTATCGCCGTTTCCGCTGTCACTGCCGCAGCCTGCCAGTAAAGAAACAGACATCACTGCTGCCAGTACACATGCTAATGCTTTTCTTTTCATAATGAAATCCTCCTTTTTATTTCTTACCGATTCTGCGAAACTTGTTTCGCTTTATGGGTCTTCTTCAATTTAGCAGAAAAACAGGGTAAAGTCAACTGCATTTTATTTGATTTTTACTACAAATATTGTCAAAACAGTACCGTGTTTGTGCATTCTGTACACTTTCGTTTTGTTTACACAATTTGTTTGTTTCGAAACTATTCAAACAAAGATTTCGATGCACGATTTTGGGAAATGCGATAAAATCGTGCTTTTTTAGTTATTCCCAAATATTTTCCGTTTTATGTTTAGGAAAAGTATCTTGTCATGCCTCTTTTTTTCCTGTTATAATTTGTTTCGAAATAAATTTTTATTGGCATTTTTCACAAAATTTTCAGAAACGGATTTAAGGAGTACATATGGCTACCATATCGGATATAGCGGCAAAACTGGGGATTTCCAAGAGCACTGTGTCCAAGGCTCTGAACAATGCTACGGATGTGAGCACATCCATGCGGCAAAGAGTCCTGGAGACCGCTGCGGAGATGGGATATATTCAGAGGAGAATCAATAAGGCAGAACGGAAGCTCTGCATACTGATTGAAAATATGGACTATGAGACGCCGAATCAGTTCGGCTATGATATTGTAAAGGGCTTTAGGCAGATGGCAGAAGCCGAGGGATGGATTGTGGAGATCGTCCCGCTGACCAAGGAATTCCAGAAGCTGACTCCCTACGGGGTCTTCATGCTGGATCACAGCTATCAGGCATCCTTTGTGCTGGGCTTTTCCCTGCTGGACCCCTGGATGCAGGATTTTAAGAGCTCCCAGATCCCCACGGTTCTGTATGACAACTATATTAAGAGCAATCCCTATATTGCCTCCGTGGGCTGCGACAGCCAGGAAGGTATGGAGCTGGCCGTCAAGCATCTGACACAGCTGGGACATAAACGGATCGGACTGATCTCGGGACCATTGGATTCCTATATCCTGAAAGCCCGGTATCATGCCTATCTGAATGCGCTGGAAAAATACGGACTGGAAGTCAACGAGGACTATATCGGTCTGGGCTATTATGTGGCGGAGTCCACCCGCACCTATATTCCCAAGCTGCTGGAGCAGAACGTGACGGCCATACTTTTTTCCCATGATGTGCGGGCCTTATCTGCCATGACGGAGTGCAATGACAGGGGAATCCAGATTCCCAGGGATCTCAGCATCATCGGCTTTGACGATCTGCCCATGACCGCCTACACAACGCCTCCCCTGACCACCAGCCGCCAGGACCGGACCGGCCTGGGCCAGTGCGGCTACTATGCCATCAACTGTCTGTTAAACGGGCTTCCCATCGGCTCCATCCTGCTGCGGGCGCCGCTGATCGTCAGGGGCTCCACCGGGCCTGCACCGGAGGACTGAGACTTTCAGTCCTCCCACCCGCATTTTTTCATATCCACACATCCTTTGTCTTTAAAGAAGACACAACTGTTTTTCCGTGGCAGTGTCAGATTTCTTTCTTTTTACCCTAAAGGCCGAATGTCCTTTATCGGAATAACTGTCAGGGATACCATCTCCGTAGTATCTTTTCCGTATATTACATTCATCCAGATCACAGTGCTTTCGTCTATAGTTGCCCGGTCGCCGTAAGCAACCACCTTGTGAACTTTTCCCTCCTGAACCGCCAGCGCATGAAGCTCAGGCAGCCGGATTTCATATTCGGAACCACCTTTCTGTCCTCCGGTGGTTCCGCAGGCTATTCCTCTCAGCCGCCCCTTTTCACCCTCCGTGATCTCCTTGAAAGCAGGATCTCTTTGCGCTTCCTGCTTCCAGTTCAGCACAAAACGATCTGCCGGCGCTTCCAGAATTTTTTTCATCTGTTCTTTTGCCAGTTTCAATACCTCCTGCTCTGTTTTTCCGGGATTCCCAGGATTACGCAAATACACGGCAGGCACAAAACCGGGCAGCTTTTCCTTCTTGATCCCCCACATATCCTCCTCTGTGCTCTGCAGCTCTTCCCATGTCCTGCTGTCAGATCTGTAAACCAGAGTGCCTGCAGGAATGGTTCCTCCATTTTCTGCATAATCCATCAACTGCTTTGTCTCAAACGCTCCTTGTGCTACTCCTACAATAGGTAAATTTCTCATTTTCTTCCTCCTTTTAAATTCCGCAGCCTGACGCTGCGATGCTTACATTTATTGTTCTCTGATTGTTAATGTCAGGCAGTTTCTGCCTCCTGCAAATGCATACTCCATGGTATTCATCCGCTTTTTCACCAGATAGATCCCCAGCCCCCCTGCTTTGCGCTGCTCCAGCAGCTCTTCCACATCCGGATCCGGTTTTTCCAGCGGATTATAGGGGATGCCGTCATCCTCAAAATACAGTACAACTATCCTCCTTTCCGCAGACTCTTCTTCTACCCGAACACCCACCGTAACCTCCCCGGCGCCGCTGTAATAGCAGATATTGGAATAGATCTCATCCACTGCCATCTGGATCTTCACCAGGGTTTTCATGGAAATCCCCTTTTCTTTCAGCTGCTCCTCCACAAAAGCCGCATACTCCCGGATATGCTCCATATCGGGAATTCCCGTTTTCTCGGCAAAGCCTCTTCCGTGGTAGGCCACCGCCAGCAGGGTAATATCGTCAAACTGCTCCGCCCCTCTCTGAAAGGCATCCACATCCTGTCTGACCGCCTGCAGCAGCGCTTCCGGCGGCGGCGTTGTTTTTCTGTATTCCCGGACGGCTCTTCCATACTGCGCCGCCCTTTCCTGCAGCCGCTTCTCCCCGTACAGCTCCTTTTCTGTGCTGGTGGCCTCGGTCACGCCATCGGTATAGAGCAGCAGGGTATCTCCCTGGCGCAGCCGGAGCTGCCTCTGTCTGTAGGGCGCAGCTTCCATGCCCGCCAGCACAAGCCCTCCGAGAGCGGTATCGTAACTGCAGCTTCCGTCCCGGCGGCAGATCAGCGGACGGCAATGCCCTGCATTGACCGAAACCAGTTCCCCGGTGGAAAGCGTCAGCACGCCGATCCACGCCGTGACAATCATGCCGTTCCGGTTATTGGCGCACAGACTGTTATTGATTTCCTCCACCGCTTCCGCCAGCAGATTCTCCTTTCCCTCCGTCCATTCCCTGCCCGTGTTCAGCAGAATGCTCTTGATGATCGTTCGGGATACCACCATAAACAGCGCTGCCGGGACGCCTTTGCCGGACACATCCGCCATGATCAGGGCCAGTCTGTCCTCATCCAGCAGGAAAAAATCATAGAAATCTCCCCCCACGCCCTTGGCCGGTACCATGATGGCTGCCAAGGTAAAATCCTTTCTGTCGGGAAAAGCGCCCTCCGCCCGGGGCAGCATGTCCGCCTGAAGCCGGGAAGCCAGCTGGATCTCCGTGCGGATCCGTTCTTTCTCTGCCGTAACACTTTTCAGGTTTCCGATATAGTCCTGTATCTGGGCGGCCATCTTGTTAAAAGCATTGCCCAGCTCCTCCACTTCATCTCCTGTGGAAATATGAATCCTCCCGTCCAGATTGCCGCCGTCAATCTGCGCCACTTCTTTCGTCAGCCTGCGGATGGGATCCGTTAATTTACCGGAGAACAGGATACTGACAACACCGATCAACACCGCCATGCCCAGCAGAATGATCAGAAAAAGCTGCTGTGTCCGGCGGATGGAGTCGCTTTGCCGACTGACTGCGGTATCCGCCAGAGCCAGAATTTCCTGCTGGCTTTTTTGTGCCGGTGCCACCACCTCCTCCACATCCATGACCACCGCAAAGCTCCAGCCCAGGCTCTCCAGAGGCGCATAGGCAAGATAGACCTCCCTGCCGTCTATGCGCAGCTTCTGCAGGCCGCTTACGCCGCAGACCATATCGTCCGCCGCCTCCGCCAGCTTTTCATTGGCGCTCTCCCGGATATCTGCAGCCGCCTCCCCGGTTACTGCCGTTTCTCCTCTTTCCGACCCGGATACCAGGATCTGCCCCCGTTCATTGACCAGAAAAGCATAGCCGCTGTCCCCGATCTCCGTATTCTGTACCACCTCAATGATGGTATCCAGATAGGAGCCAACGCCCGCTACGGCCACGATCTCTCCGTTATGGTAGACGGGCCTTGCACAGACGATGCACAGACCGCCCTCATGAATATCCTCCATTACATCGGTATAAACGATTTCTCCCATCTGGGTAAACAGCGCCCGCTGGTACCACTCTCTGGCGTCTGCCTCGTAGAAATCGGGCAGCCGGGAATCACCGGAATACTTGCTGTAGGCAATATAGTCCGCCTGCAGCATCCAGCCGCTGACAGTGGCAAGATAGGTGGAGGAGATCATCTCATTATTGGCGTTGTACTGCACCAGCAGGTCCTGAAGATTGCCCAGCTTCAGCAGCTCCGCCGTTTCCTCCTGTGTCGGCGCTGCGCCGGTATTTTCCAAGCTTTCCTCTCCCGCCAGTCTTTGGGACCACAGCAGCTGCGCCGCCAGCTCCCGGCTGTCCTTTACCGGTAGGGGCACCTCCCTGTCCGGATAGCTGTCGGGATCCTGATAGATGGCTTCCGCCGTTTGAGCAATGCCGTTCAGACAGGAGATCACATTATGAAATTTTTCTTCTATGTACGCCGCTTTCTCCACCGCTGTGCCAAGGAGCTGACTCCCCGCCATATCCTCCAACGCCTCCTCGGCGTCCCCTGCGGCAGCCTGTCCCAGCTGGGCGCTGTTTTCCTCGGAAACAGCCCGCATGGAATAAAGGCTCCACAGGCTGACCGCACCGATCAGGAGCAGGGCTGCCAGCACCATTGTCAGCAGCAGCATGGTGATCTTGCGGCGTATCGTACGTTTTTTCCTCATATTCAGGTCTTCTCGCTCCAGCCGTTAAACTCAAAAATTTCGCAATTGCAGTATATTACCGGAACTGACGCAAAAGCATCCGGCGGCAGTTTACCGGCACATCTTATGAGCTGATCCATAGTCGGTGCTGCGCAGTATTCGCAATCACATGCACTTAGCAGCTCCTCCAGCTTTCTTGCCGGATTTTTAGAGGGTTCTCCCGTCTCAGCCTCTTCTTTCTCAGAAGGAGCAGAAACAAAGCCGCAGTGATAGACCGTAAACTCTACCCGGGGATTTCCTGCCTCCTCAGCAAAAATATTCTGCTCTGCAAGCAGAAGAAAATTCTTCCCGGTGTTCGCTCCTCTCAGGAAAACCGCAAACTCCAGACTCCGAGAGGTTCCCACATTCACTGTAGGAGGATCAATGATGATGATGTCATTTACACCCCCCGCTTCCGCTTCCGCCTCACTTTCATAGAGATTTTCAAATACACGGGAGTTTACTTTTATCATATTTTTCCATTGATCCGTTTCCATTTCAGCCACATACGGAACATTCGTCCTCTCCAGCCATAAGGAATTCTCTCTGTCATATACATTCCGATCCAGTGTGATCATGATCCTATTGCCCACCTGGCTGATTGTCTCCGGCAGGGCGCATTTTCTCCGCATCACCAGCTTATTCGACTCCGTTTCTACTGCAAATACCGTCTTGGCTGTTTCTGTCATATGGGTTTCTTTTTTGTCTTTTGTAGAAAAGCATCCGTTTATCGTTACCTTATTCTCCATTTTTACCCTTTCTGCAGCTTTCATCGGTTCTGCACCGATTTTGCTGCGATAGCTGTATTTTTTGATATAGTCCGCTATTTCCTGAAATTCCTCACTGAGTACATAATCCTCAAAAAAGATTTCCACCTCTCCCGGATGATGCAGCACCATATACTCATTTCTGCTGCACAGAGGTTTTAAGCCGGTGAAAAAATATCCCGCCTCCGTCAGTACCCTGTAGGCCCAGACCGCATTTTTATCCTGGATATTCAAAAATACATTTGCTGTCTGCTTTCCTCTCAGCGGATATTTTTTCTGCAATGCTTCCATACGCTCCGGCAGATCCGCTCCGATATGGTGAATCCGCAGCTCCAGGCTGCTCTGCCGCTCATCCTGCCTGCTGACGATACTGCTGACCGGCGATAGCTTTTCGCTCCTGATGGTTTCCTCCGCCATACAGCAGGGAACCCGCAAACGCTCATAGATTTTGCGGCAGAATTCCTGATGCTCCCTGGGCAGATACAGGACGCCGACATATTTTTTATTCAATGCCATGACCTGGATCCCCTGGGAGTGCTTGGTGTTTCTGCCATTATCATAGGAATGGGTAATATGCGTCATATCGAAAACATTCAATACCAGACCTGCTGCCCTGAGTCCCAGACGGTACAAAAGCCTCTGGGTTACATCATGAAACAGCACCGGCAGGCAGAACGCCGCCGAGTAGGAACGGGATAACAGGATCTCCATGCCATACCGGAAAAAGGGCATAGCCAGTCCGCAGCCCCGGTATTTTTTTCGAAAAATCTGGGAAGCGATCTCGCACATGGTCTCCTCCGGGTAGAATTGCTTTAGGATCAGCATTCCTGCAATACCGTCATCCCCGATCTCCGCCACCAGAAACGTAATGTTTCCTTTCTCCGATTCCTCTTTCAGATACTCCGGGTCATAAAAGCCCCTCTTGAAATAGGTATCCCCGTATTCATCCCGGATACAGGCAATTATGCCCGCCCCATCTCCTTCCCGATAAGTCCGCAGACACAACTCCAGAGGATTTCCCTGCCTGTCTGTTAAAACGAGCTTCTGTTCCGTTTTCATAGTGATCCCCCTGCCCTGTCTGTAAAGCCGTTTTACTCCAGGTTCAGGATATCGGAAAAGCCCGTGATTGTGAAAACCTCCTGCACCTCTTCATTGGCACCGGTAACCACCATGACCCCCTCCTGGCTTTTCATGGTTTTGTGGGCTGCCAACAGTACCCGCAGCCCTGCGGAGGAAATATACTCCAGGGCGGTAAAATCCAGCACCAGTTTCCGAAGCCCCTCCAGCTTTTCCCCCGTTATCTGTTCCAGCTGTGGGGCGGTGGTGGTATCCAGCCTCCCTTTGATTTTCAGGATCAGCTGATCCTGTTCTTTTACTTCTTCAATGGTCATCTGCTTTCTCCTTTTCTCAACGGATCACTCTGTGTTTCCCTGCATTTTGCAGGCCGGACTTTCACCCTCATCCTCCCAGGAGGGTTTCCGGGGAAAGCCCACATGATAGGTGATTTTCTCCATGGTCAGTTCATGTTCACCGATCAGGTAGCGTCCCACCGTAATATCCCTGCCGATGATGATGCCCTTGGGATAATCATTCAGGCATCTGTTTAGCAGAGCCGCCTGTTCCGCCTTTGCCTGCTCCGACAGAGGATTATTGGGATTGACACTGCCTATGGGCACCAGCTTGATATAGTGCATATCCGTCAATGCCGGTTTTTCGTCTCTTTTCACATTGCTTCCTCACTTTTTCCAGCGGGCAGCCTCCTGAGAGGTCGCCCGATAATCGGGTAATACTCTGCTGCAGAGGATCATGTTCTCTCGGGAAGCGCAGCTGTTCTGCCTGCTATGGCATCGCTGTATTCCGCCTTTTTGGCAAACAGATCGTTCTCCAGAGTGCTTACGCTGCGCTGGTTTTCCACAGCACTGCGCTGTGCAGCGGCCATAGCCGTATAGTAGGTCTCTCCGCTGCCGTAATCAGATATGTTGCCCTCTGCATTCAGCGCTTTTAAGGAGAACATCTCCGATACTCCGTCAGGCGTATTGCCGCTGTCGGCGATCATCTTTATGAAATCTCCTGCCTGATTCTGGAAATTGCCCCAGCTCTGGTTTACGGTATCCATGGTCTGGCTGTAAGCAAGCGCCTGTTCGTCAGACTGGTCCTGTCCTGCGTTATTCTGCAGGCCGCTCATGATCTCTCTGTAGGCATTCAGCTGGGAAGACGCCACCTTTTTCATCTGCAGGATACTGTTGCCCAGACCGTCCTGCGCTGCCGCCAGACGGTTTTGCATCTGGCTGATCTCCTGCCGCAGCGCCTTTAAGCGCTCCGCTCTGACTCTCGCCTGCTCGGACAGTTCCTGCCCATTGCCGTCCTTTAAGGTACTGCCCACCAGCATGGGCGCCACATTGGCGGCCATCATATCCAGCACTCTGGCCAGTCCCTCCGGTGTGCCGTGGTTGGTTGCCCGCACGTCCACATGATACTTGGCGGAATTGTCGGAGCTTCTGGTGTTGGACTGGTGAGCGCTGACGCTGCCGGTCACGCTGACCTTGAGAAACCCCAGATTGGCGGAGCCGGTGATGCTGGCACCCAGATCCATGCCGAATTCCTGCTTCTCGCTCTGCTTGACCTCCATATCAAAGAGCACATTGACCTCATCCACCTGCAGATTGGGAATGGGCACAATGGCCAGCATGGGGATGTCCACTTTCATCTCGTCCAGATTACTGGTGCCATCCTCATTGGCGCTGCGCCTCTGATAGCCGAAAGCCACCGTGCGCACCTTTCCCTCTCTGTCAAAGCCCACACGGTTAATAAAATCCGCCGTGGAGTTGGCAAGCTGGGTACTTGCATCCGCCGCCGCACGCAGGGGTGCACCGATCAGCTGCTCCATATCCAGTCCCGCAAATTGTTCTGCGATTGCCATAAATAATCCCTTCTTTCCTTTTATATTTGTAATGGTACCATTACCGAATGAAGTTGCGGATGTGGGTAAAAAATGCCTTTATTTTCTTACCCATCCGTACGGGGAAACTCTCTTTTTTCTGCGGCTGGGGAAAACGGATCCCTGTGACGGTGATCTGTTCCACATACAGAATGTCCGGGACTGCGCACAGGTCCCGCCACTGCTCCATGCAGCCGACTTCCAGAAAAAGCTTTTGCAGGAAAGGATCCTGCGCAGCTTCCGGTGTCTCCCAATCCAGCAGAAGCCGCAGATTCATTTCCTCCGTCAGCTCCCGGGTAATCCCGGGGAGTTCCCGGGAAATGCAGTTCTGCATCCGGATCCGTTCCCGGGTCTCCTGCATTTTTCCGTTATTACGGAATTTTTTTCTGCCCATGACTATTCGTAGTCCTTTTCCAGGCCAAACTCTATCTCCCGGTTCATGATCTTTTCCTGATATTCCATAATGCGGTTGGCGATATTGGACTGCGCCATCAGGTACTTGTCCTTGTCAAACTCCCAGGTAACCTCCTCGAAAGCATCCATACTGATCTGCTGCATCCGCTCCTGTTCGGCGATCATGTCCGAAATCTTCTGGTAAAGCTGCTTCAGCTTCTTGATCTTGGCTTTCAGCCGGGTTACCTCCTGCCAGGTATTTTTCTGTTCCTCGCTGCCTAAGTTGCCGTCCACGGCCACGGGGGTCGTATCCGTCTTTTTTGCAATCTGGTTGGCGCTCAGAAGATCTGTCAGGCGCAGCACTCCCTCTGTGGCCGGGATTGAGCGGAGCTTCATTTTATAGGAAACTCTGGGCAGGAAGTCGCTTTCCCGCTGTTCCGGAGAACAGATCCTGGCAGTAACGGCGCACTTTCCATCCTCACCCTTTTCCGCCTTTACCTCTGTGGAAAAGTCAATTTCTGCTTTTTCCACATTCAGGTTAGTGATGGGAACGATGGACAGCAGGGGCACCTGCATCTGCAGATTATCCACACTGTAGCCCTCATCCCCCTCGGGACGTACCTGATCATAGGCAATATTGATATTGTTCAGCCGTATGGTTTCCTCCGCCCCATTCTGCCGCAGGGTTCCCATGCTCCTGATGGCGTCCACCACCTGGGCCCGAAGCTGTTGATTGGACTTGGCAAGGGCATGGAGGGGAGCATATACCAGGTCATCCAACGGAATAAAGTCACTTTCCTTAAAGCCTGCGTCCATGCCGCCATCCTCATAATCCCCTCCGGCCATATAATCGTCGTCATCGTAGTAGTATTCGTCAGACAATGGCAGTGCCTCCTTTCACCGGTGCCGGTATCAGCTTAAAAACAGGGCTCTCTCCTCTTCTCTCCGGCGCACCAGGCCGGTCAGCACCTTTCCGCCGCCCTTGTTATACAGCAGCAGCTTTTCCGCAACAGTGGCCGCATCTCTGCCGGATACCAGCTTCTGCAGATTGCCGTTGCCGCAGTTGTAGCAGAAGCTGGTCAGGGCATCAAACTGGTTCTGGGTAAGCGGGAAAGAGATCAATCCTTTCCGCACGCAGGCATTGACATAATCTCCGTATTTCTTCAGATCTTCTTTCAGCAGTGCCCTGGCGGCTTCCTGGGAGGGGAGCCTGTCCCCCTGCTTCACCCCGGCGGTGTGGCCGTAGCCGATGGTCCATACGCCTGCAGGGCATAAGTAAGCCTCCAGTTTGCAGCCCTCATATCCGGCAATCAACTCCACGCCCCTGTCCGAGATGGCCATAGATCCGGCTGCCGGGGCGGGCTGAGCTGCCGCCGGAATGGACTGAACTGCCGCCGGGATGGACTGGGATGTGGCCGGACTGAGCTGCGGCTTCGGGGCGGGCTGTCCCATGGCTGCATTGACATCTTTGCGGAAGCCGTCCATGGTATAGCCGCTTTTTAAACCGTTCCAGAGATGGTCCGGGTCGCCGTGTCCCGAAGCAATCCCTCTGTCATGCCCTTCCTTGTGGCTGACAATCACGCCGTCGGCAAGGGGATCCAGCCCAAACTTCTGACACAGAAAGGCAAACAGCTCCACCGCCGCATCATAGGTGCGTTTTACTACCGCCATGGCTGCATCCCTGTCCGAACAGGTAAAGGAAGCTCCTCCGGTATATTTGATGCAGGCGGGCTCGCACATTTCCACGCCGATATGGGTATTGTTGGAGCTGCCCCCACCGTGCCACGCCCGATGCTCCCAGGGCAGAGTCTGATAAATCTTACCCGTGTTGCCGTCAATAAAGGCATGGACACAGGCCCTGGCTGCCTCCGGATTGTTCCATTTGCGCACAAAGACCTCCGCAGAGGGCTGGGGACAGCCCACACTGTGCAGCATCAGGCCCCTGACTGTGATTTTTTTCCCTGCCTGATAACAGGGATTTTGCGTCAGTATGTTTTCTACAAGTTCCATTTTTGCAACCTCCTTTATATGCCTTACCGCAGGACTGGTCCTGCTTACTGACTACATATTACGATATTATGTTGCCTTTATCATTCCGGTATTGCCGGAAATCAGCCGCTCAGAGTGGAAGAACAAAATAAAAAGCAGCCCTTTGAGAGCTGCTCTTAATTTTGCTGAAAATTATGGAATTTTTTGCTGAAATTTTTATAGTAAAATTAAAAAATAGGTATTGACAAATTAGAAATAATATCGTATTATGACGATTTTTATTTCTATATGTTTTCTTTTCCCACTATTGCTTCGGCAATATTTAAAAGTCCAGATTATTCAGCTTACTGCGTTTTTCCTCCACCGTAGTAGTGGTATAGATACGAGTTGTTTCCAGACTGGAATGGCCAAGCAAATCCGCCAGTTCCGTCAGGTCGGCATATTGTTTCATATAGGTAAGGGCAAATAAGTGCCGGAAGCTGTGCGGATGGGCCTTTTTCCTCTCGATTCCGGCCATGTCCGCCAGCCGGATCAGCATCTTATAAATTGACGCTCTGTGGATGGCCTTTCCCCGGTATCCTCTGAAAATGACACCCGATGTGATCCGTTCCGCCTTACAGTATTCTGTAAGCTCCGAAACCAGCCTGTCCGGCAGATATACGTCCCTGGTCTTCCCTTTGTTTCCGACAGCGAATCTTCCCAGCGGCAATACCTCCACCGTCAAAAAAGAGAATTCACTGACCCGGATTCCGGTAAACACCATGACTCTGATGATGTGATAGTATTTTTCCCGCCCGCTGGTTCTGGCACAGGAAAGTATCTCCTGATATTCTTCCATACTGATTACATTTTCCAGGCAGCGCTGTCTCTGGATCCGCTCGGTCTTAACGATACACTCTTTCAGGCCGGCATACTTCAGATAGCTGTTAGCCGCCACAATATACAGGTTGGTGCTGGTCATTTTCCTGTTCTGGGCCAACAGGTGCTTTTTATACTCCAGCAGTAATTTCTTGGTCGCCGTTCTTTCTCCCAGATACTGCAGCAGAAGCCTTGCCTGCCTGACATAGATCTGTATGGTATTCTCGGAAAGCTCCTGCTGGCAAAGATACTCTCTGTAATCCTTTATCGTTCTGTTTTCATTCATAGCTCTTACCCCTTTCTTTTGTTTTATAATGAGTGGGAAAAGATAACGCCCCGGTGCAGTGCAAACTAAAAAGCACTGAAACCATTAAAGATTCCAGTGCTTTTCAGCATTGCTGAGATGGCATGAACTCCGGGTCAGCAGAATCATTATATCACAAGCTGTTCCTGTGATCGACCTTACCCGATCAATACCGCTTTGTTTATTGATTTTTTTCTAATTGGTTTTTCTCCGACAACTGCCTGTAGGTCTTTACAATCAGACTCAGGGACATCACTGCCGTAAGCACATCGGATA
>JAGANP010000062.1 GCA_017624175.1 Lachnospiraceae bacterium
CATCCGGCAGGTCAGACGGTCTCCCCGCCCCAGCATCCGGCGGCTGTTGTACTGCCCATACTGGCTGAAACGAGCCGCCGCCTCTGCCATCCGCAGATACCGGAGACGCTCAGGATAATCCTCCTTTAACATGGTGCGGATCTGGGTAAAGAGCCCCTCATCATCCCGGAACACGCTGCCGTTTACCGCCGCTGCCAGAGCGCTTTCCTCTATCTGCCGGAAAGGAATCAGGCCCGGATTCTCCGCCTCCAGGGCCTTGCGGATGCCCTCGGTCTGCTCCGCTCCCAGCAGCCTGCTGTAGAAGCTGCGGATGGTCTGCACGCCCCTGCGCCCCGCCCCCTGACGGGAAGCCCGGTAGGTCTGGCCCCGGAAGGTCTGGGGCAGCGCCTCATAAGCGGCCTGCAGCTGCTCCCCGATCTCCTCATAGACCTGGTCAGTCACCCACATCTGGAAGCTGGGGCCCCAGTCATGGTCCCGGGAGGCTTCATCGTCATAGCCGAAACAGTCCGAGCCCTCGCCCGCCAGCCCCACGGCGATGCACTCCTCATAGGCCGGGAATTTCTCGTGGATCATTGTCCGGCCATAGGTCTCATAATAGGCCCGGCACAGCTCCAGGCCGCTGAGCTGCTGCTCCCGGGGCGGCTCTTCTCCCGGGGCTGCCCCGGCGGCTTTCGCACTGTCCGGAGCCGGAGCTGTACCTGTCATTTCCTCCCTGCCGGAATCCGCAGCGTCCCCATCCGTCTCCTCCTGCTCCTCCCGGGCCCGGCGGCAGGCCAGAACATTCTCTCTCAGCCGGTGGTAAGCCTCCGTCCTGCCCAGACTCGTCTCGACGCCCTCCATGGCCCTGGTGAAATATGCCTCCGCCCGGTTATATTCTTTTTTCTGAAAATAATAAGCTCCCATGGACGCCAGCGCCGCACAATAATGGGTGTCCTGAATCCCATGGGCCTCAAAAATGGCGATGGATCGGCGGAAATACTCTGCCGCCTGTTCCTCCCTGCCCAGCTGCAGACAGGTAGCCGCCAGATTGGCATAGCTGGTGGCCTGTTCATAATAGCGCTCCGGATGGCGCAGGGCGATCTTCAGAGCCTGCTCCAGATGCACTCTGGCCGCTTCAAAATCCCCCATCTCCTGGTACAGCAGCGCCTTGTTGTTATACAGGCTGGCCACCAGCATATCGTCCGGCTTCAGCACCTGGCTATAGATCTGCTCCACCGCCCGGTAACAGGTCATTGCGTCCTCCAGCCGTCCCCCCGCCCGGTAGGCGCTGGCAATATTCAATACGGAGGTGGCAAAGGGCAGCGTGCCCGACAGGCCCATGTCCTGTAAAAGCCCCAGCACCACTTCTCCGTAATAATAAGCTTTTTCCGACTGGCCGGTCTCCCGGCAGAAGCCGATCAGTTCATTCAGCAGGGTCACTGCTCCGTTGTAATCCCCGCTCTTCATGGCCTGCTGCAGGCATTTTTCCATCAACGCCTGGGCCTCGGCCCCTCTGTTTTCCTCCAGAAGCCGGTCTATCTGCTTTAAAAGTTCTTCCATATCCGTCATACCCCTTTCTGTCCCCGCAAACCGGCACGTCCCTTTCCCGGAAAATTGCCTTTCAGGCAGGATGCCGGGCGGGCTGCGCAGTATTTCCATGCTGGCTTTATCATCTCACAATCTGCCGGAAGATGCAAGCCATAATCCCCTTTATACAGGAAAAGGCAGACCGGGTATAGTTTTCCGGAAAAAAGCAATACTAATGCCTATCTGTAAACCAAAAAGAGGAGAATCTTACCGCTATGAAACTCACCGCTTCCCTTGACCGGAATATTGCCGCCGCCCGCACCCTGCTGCCCATCGGCGCCAGCTTCGACATCATCACCCGGGAGCTAAGACTGGGAGAGACCCGGGCTTTTCTGCTGGGGATCAACGGCATGTGCAAAACCGATGTGCTGCAGCGCATTTTCTCGGATCTGCAGAATCCGCTGTATATGCAGGATGATATCATCACCCAGCTGCAGCAGTATATGTCCTCCCGGATCGGTTATGCCCAAGTACAGCTGGAAAGCGACTGGGATAAGCTGCTGCGCCAGCTGCTCAGCGGCCCGGTGGTACTGCTGGTGGACGGCTTCGATCAGGCGCTGGTGCTGGATGTGCGCAGTTATCCCACCCGGGGGATCGCCGAGCCC
>JAGANP010000063.1 GCA_017624175.1 Lachnospiraceae bacterium
TGGAAGATCGGGACGGCATGGAGGCGGCGACGATTACGCCGGGAGATGTGGGGATGGTGTTTACGAATGCGGAGAGCATGGAAGTATTGCTGAACCGGCAGAATATATATATCTGGCCCCTGCGTCTTCTGCAAAATGCGGGAGAGGCTTACCAGGTTACCCCCACGGTGCAGTATCAGCAGGATGCCCTGCAGGATACCTTAGAGCAGGCGGGGCTGTTCGAGGCTTCGGCGGGCGAGGAGCCCCAGAACGCTTACATCGGGGACTATGATGAGGACAAGATGCAGTTTGAGCTGGTTCCGGAAAAAGAGGGGACGCTGCTGGTGGAGGAGTCGACACTTCTGCATGCCGGGGAGGCCCTTGAGCGCATGGATGAGGTGCTGAATTTGGAAGAGGCGGATTGCTATGAGCAGCCGGAGATTACGGCGGATAACCCCGAGCTGCAGGAAAGGCTGGCGGCTCTGAATCGGGTGGTGGGAGCCTGTATTACCTATGATTGGAACGGTTTTGAGGAAATTGTGGACGGGAATCTGATATATGGCTGGATGATTCTGGACGGGGACAGCATCTCCCTGGATGAAGAGCAGATCGCCGCATATGTGGCGGAAAAAGCAAAACAGTACGATACATACGGTAAGAAGAGGACTTTTCTTACAACGCATGGGACGGAAGTGAGGCTGCCCAGCGGCGCTTACGGCTGGAAAACGGACAGGGAAGCGGAAACGGCTGCCCTGACAGAGCTGATTCTGGCGGGGGCTGTGACCGGCCGGGAGCCGGAATATAGCTGCACCGGCTGGGTAAAGGGCCTGAATGATATCGGCGATTCCTATGTGGAAGCGGATCTGACAGGCCAGCATCTTTATCTGTACGTGAACGGAATCCTGGTGCTGGAGACGGATTTCGTATCGGGCAATATGTCCAATGGCTGCGCAACGCCGGCGGGGGTCTTTGGACTTACCTATAAGACCACCAATGCGGTGCTCCGGGGAGAGAACTATGAGACGCCCGTAAACTACTGGATGCCTTTCAACGGCAATGTGGGTATGCATGACGCTACCTGGCGCAGCACTTTCGGCGGAGATATCTATTTAACCAGCGGCTCCCATGGCTGCATCAATCTGCCGCTGGATATGGCGGCGGCCATTTATGGCTATGTATCCAAGGGATTTCCGGTGGTGTGTTATTATTAGCTTCCGGGTGCCCTCTTGTTTATTGCAGCAAGGTATCCCTATATTACACTCGTATTCAGTTCCGGTTTATACTTGAAAGATATCATATACACAATGTTTAGAATAAATCTGATCAAAAAATACAAAATGATATAGGGGATTTAATTCATATAATATTGGATTCTTTGACAGGAAGGAAGTGGAACCATGGCAATACCAACAAATATAAAAACATTGTTATCCGGCGATGCAGTTGAATGGGCGAGAATTGAATATAAAGAAACATGGGATCCGGCAGCTTCCCTGAAAACGGTGTGTGCATTTGCCAATGACATTGATAACTGGGGTGGAGGCTATATTGTGATAGGTGTGGAGGAAGAAAGCGGACGTCCGGTTTATCCCTTAAAAGGCGTACCGGTAGAGAAAATTGATGCCTACCAGAAAAATATTTTGACAAAATGTAAGCTTATAAGGCCTGCATATATGCCCATTATTGAAGTGGTTGATTATCAGGATAAAAAGTTTATTGTCCTATGGTGCCCGGGCGGTGAAACACGTCCGTATTCGTCGCCCAAAACAATGGAAAAAGACAATAAGGAGCGTATTCATTATATTCGCAAGGGTTCCAACACCATTGAGCCATCCAATGAGGATGAGAAAGATTTGTTTAGCCTGGCGAACAGAATTCCGTTTGATGACCGTGTGAATCATCAGGCGGAGATGTCTGATTTGAATATAACCCTTATTCAAAATTATTTAAAAGAAGTAGGCAGTTCGTTATACGAGAAATCAAAATCAGGGGATTTTATTGAGGTATGCCGGGATATGAACATTATCAGTAATCTGCCGGAATATATGAAACCGAAAAATGTGGGGTTGATGTTTTTCAGCATGGAGCCGGACAAATTCTTTCCCTATACGCAGATAGATGTGGTACAGTTCCCGAATGGACTAGGAGGAAATGATATCATTGAAAAGACTTTTAAAGGGCCGATCCAGCAGCAGCTTCGGGATGCCCTGCAGTATATTCACAATGTAATTATTACAGAGAAAATAATAAAGTATCCTGACAGAGCAGAAGCGGACCGCTTTTTTAACTATCCGTATGCAGCTGTGGAAGAAGCGTTGTCAAATGCTGTTTATCATCGTGCATATGACGAACGTGAGCCCATCGAAGTCCGCATAGAAAATGACAGGATGGAAATTGTAAGTTTTCCGGGGCCGGATCGTTCTGTAACGCAAGAAGGATTGAAAAATTATCGTGTATCAAATCGTCGTTACAGAAATCGCCGGATTGGTGACTTTCTAAAAGAATTGCATTTGACAGAGGGCAGGAATACTGGATTTAAGAAAATTTTGAATGCCCTTGAAGCGAATGGTTCACCGAAGCCGGAATTTGAGACTGATGATGACCACAGCTATTTTATATCAAGATTGTATGTGCATGAGGGGTTTTTAAAGGAAGCGTACATGCCAAATGCGGGTTTTGAAAGAAGTTTGAAAGAAGTTTTGAAAGAAGTTTTGAAA
>JAGANP010000064.1 GCA_017624175.1 Lachnospiraceae bacterium
ATCAGCGAAAAAATCAGTTGGACTGATGTTCCGGATGCATTCAGACTTGTAAGTAAATCATCTGACGGCACAAAAATTGACGCTCCTCACCCATTCGTTCATCTGGCTCATGTAATATGGGATGCCCTGATAGTTGATGCCCGCTCCCACCGTTGCCGTCTTACCCATCCGGTCGTTTGTGACATGCATGTCATTCTTGTCCTGTGAGGATAAGATAAAGGTATAGGAATAAGTGGCATTTCCCGCATCATCATAAGAGCAGGTGTATTGCCAGGAATCGTAATAGAACTCCTGATTGCCCAGATTGATGATCCCTCCCTGGTCAGAAAGGTTACATTTATTCAGATCCTGTAAATAGGCTTTTCCCACCTCAATGGTAACCGTATCGTGGGTTTCGCCGCCTATATTGGCGGTTCCCACATCCGTGATCAATCCGGTAAAATTCTCACCGTTATTACCGTCCCTGAGCTCTATCAAGCCTCTTAAATTGCCGCCCATGGCCGCATTGTAAAGGTTGAACTGCTGTCCATCCTCCCAATACACATCATAGAGGCCGTCAAAATCCGTCTGATTTACTTTCTCATAATTCTTTCGTGCAACGCACTCCAAACCACGGTACTCATTGGTATCTACCAGAAGCTGCCCTCCTGCGATCTTTACCAGAAAACGGTTGCCCCCGGTCTCGCGCTCCGGATTGTTGGCATCGGTAATGGGGATCTCCTTGGTCTCGATATCCACGATCTCAGAGAGCTGGTCCAACAGAAGGGTCCTTCTGTCCCTAAGTTCATTCGCCTTAGCCCCGGACAGTTCGATCGTGTTGATCTGCTTGTTCAAGGTGGCGATTTCTCCCGCCAGAGAGTTGATCTCATCCACCTTCAGCTTGATCTCCTGATTGATGTCCTTCTGCATGGCTTCCAGATTGCCCGCCAGTCCGTTAAAATACTCCGTCAGATTTCCTGCATAGCCCACAAACTGTGACTTTTTGGTCTCATCACCGGGGCTCTTTAATAGCTCCTGGAGACCGCCCACCATCATCTGATCGAACACCGTCTTAAATCCTGCATTTTTGCCGTTGTCGTCAAAGTAAGTTTCCAATTGTTCCATGTAATACTGCTTCATATCATACTCGCCGACCTTGGCATTGTTATCCCAGAATTTGCCGTCATAGAACTCATCCCGGACACGCTCGATAGCCAGCGTCTCAACACCTGCACCTGCACATCCGTAGGTCTGAAATACCCTGAGAGCATTGCTGGCCTGCTGTTTTACCTGCTGCCTGCTGTAACCCTCCGTCTGTACATTTGCGATATTATTGGAGGTGGTGTTCAGGGCTGCATTGCTGGCCAAAAGCCCCGTATATGCAATATTCAATCCAAAAAATTGTGATGGCATACATACCTCCTTACTATACTCCCAAAGTATTGATAATGTGCTCCAGCATCTCGCTGATCACGTTGATGTAACGGCTGGAAGCATTATAGGCATTCTGGAACTTGATCATGTTGGACAGTTCCTCATCGCTGGACACGCCCACCACCTGTTCCCTGGCACTCTGGGTGGATTCCACCGTAGTGACCTGATTTTCATAAATACTTCTGTAAACATAACCGGAATTGGCGATCTGTGCTACCAGATCATCATAATAATCTATAAAGGAAGTCTTCTTCTGCACATTGGGATTCAGGGTGTAGGCTTCCTCGGAAAACGCCGCTTTCAAGGCTTCCGCAGTGGCATTGTCCTCCGATCCGTCTGGAAGTCTGAATCCCAAAGTGGAAGGCTTCTGCATCAGCTCCTGATTGATTTCCAGATTTTTGACGCTGTACATGCTTTCAGGCTTACCCAGGTCCTCTTCCACATATACCCAGTACTCACCGGTATTGCCCTCCGCATCGGTGGCAGTCACCTTCTGATAG
>JAGANP010000065.1 GCA_017624175.1 Lachnospiraceae bacterium
CGGAGGGAGGCGGCCACCAGCAGGGTCACGCCGGGGGCTTTCCCCTCTGTCAGTTGCTGGGCGGCGGAGAGCTGGCCCGTGTTCAGACAGGTCAGATATACCTGGTATTCCGGCCCCTGAGCGGGCTGAAAGCGCAGAATCGTCCAGTCTTCACCGGAAGACAGAGGGGCGCATTTTGCACCGGCGGCCCGGGACTGAGCGGTGGCTGATCCGTCTGCGGCGGAGCCGGTTTCTCCGGGCAGATAGGCCAACAAAAGCTGCAGCTCCCCGGCGGACAGCGTATGGCCCTGGGTCTGGTTAAAAAGAAAGGGGATCTGCTGATCCCAGAGATAGATCTGATAATCATTGTTCTGGGCCAGACTGCTTAAGTAAGCATGGGTGATTACGGTCTGCTGCTTCAGGCTGCTGGTGAGATTCGTCATATCCTGTGAGAAAGCGCTGTAGTGGCTCTCCTGCAGCGTTTTTTCTGTCAGATAGAGGTAGAGACAGGAAAACAGGCACAGGATGGCAGCGGTGGTGGCGGCGCACAGAAAAGTCAGGCGGCGGTGTACGGCCTGAAATAAGGAGGGCGAATGGGGGGATTTCATATACTTTCCTCCTCCAGCCGGTAGCCCACGCCCCGGACGGTTCGGATGGCGGTGCGAGAGGACAGGGCACGCAGCCGCCTGCGCAGGAAAAAGATGTAATTATCCAGATTGCCGTCCTCCACCTCGGTGTCTGGCCCCCAGACGCTCAGAAGCAGCTGGCTGCGGCCCAGGGTCTGTCCCGGATGGCGCAGCAGGGCGGCCAGCAGCCCGCATTCCCTGCGGGAGAGTGTGCATGCCCCGCCGGGGCCGGAGAGGCGGCAGGAGGATTCCTCCAGGGTCAGATCGCCCCAGGACAGTCTGCCGCTGGCCACATGAAAGCCCGGGCCTCTGCGGGACAGGCTGCGGATCCTTGCCAGCAGCTCCTCCATGGCAAAGGGCTTGACCAGATAATCGTCGGCCCCCAGATCCAGCCCCTCCACCCGGTCTGCCAGAGTCCCCATAGCGGTCAGCAGCAGTACCGGCGTGGTATCCCCTGCACTGCGCCGCTGCCGCAGGAGTTCCGTGCCGGATAATCCCGGCAGCATCCGATCCAGCAGTACCAGATCAGCAGAGCCGGTTTCCATATAGTAGAGGCCGTCCTGACCGTCTAAGCAGGCATCCACCTCATAGCCCTCCCGGCGCAGGGCGCAGCACAGGGCCTCATTCAGCTTTTGATCGTCTTCTATCAGTAAAATGCGCATTCCGCATCCATCCTTTCTTCCCTATTTATCATTCATGCCGCATCCTGCGCTTTCTGATGCAATGCAGCAGGCATAATGCGCCGCATCCGGCGGTTGTTCCCATATCCATCATACCATAGTTTTCTCTAAGAAATCTTTAATATTTTACAGGAGTGATTTTAGAGAAAAAATAGAGGCTGTTTAGAGGCGGCTTAGAGAAAGCCCTGCTATACTGAGAGCATCAAGGGCGGCAGGGCTGTGACGGTGATGGGCACGGCAGGCTGGCGCCGGGAAAGGAATGAGAGTAGGATGCAGAAAAAAGGTAGAAAAGATAAACACAGAAGAGCGGGAAAGGGTTCCCTGCTGCTGCGGGGGACGGCGCTTGGCCTGACGGCAGCCCTGCTGCTTGGGGGCTGCGGCAGCGGAGAAGAGACCGGAAACGGTTCGGCGGGAGCCGCCGGGGGAAGCTCCGGGACCGGCGCCTCAGCAGAAGGGGCGGGAAGCGGTTCCCGGGAAGGCACGGAGGACGGTCAGCAGGTGCTGGGGCGCTATGTGGAGTCTTCGGTGGAGCTGCCGGAGGAACTGCAGAATGCCCGGGAGCTGTGGATGGATGAGGAGGGACTGGAAATGCTCTCAGCGGACGGCAGCCTGTACCGTTCAACGGATCAGGGCCGGAGCTGGCAGCAGCTCAGCCAGGCTCCGGCTGAGCTGCAGGAGGCCATGGAAATGGGAACCATCCTGTATTTTCAGCAGAATCCTGCCGGAGAGATCGCTGCGGGGTATATGGAGTTTCCGGCAGATGAGGAGGGAAATATTTCTTATGAGAACGCTGTCTGGCGGGATGTGCTGTATCAGGCGGACGGCAGCAGGATAGTGCTGAATCCGGATAACCTGTCGGAGCAGGAGACGATATTTGCCGCTGCCTGCGATGGGGAGGGGAACTTTTATCTGGGCAGTAATTCCCATATCTGGCGGGTAAACAGTCAGGACGGCAGCCTGGAGGTACTGGCGGAAATCAGCAGCTCCTGCGATTATCTGACGGTCTGCGGAAATTATCTGATGATTCAGGGAGAGGAGCTGCTGCTGTATGATTTGGAGGCCGGGAAAATGGCTCAGCAGGATACGGTACTCAGTGAATTTATGGCGCCCTGGCTGGGAAGCCGCGGTGATGTAGGCAGCAGGCCGTATCTGCTGTATCAGTCCGGGACGGAGGAGAGTCTGTATGTGCTGACGGAGCAGGGGCTTTACCGGCATACCCTTTACGGCAGCGTCATGGAACAGATTATTGACGGTTCCCTGTGCAGTATGAGCAATCCCTCCATGGGCTTTGTGAACATGCTGTGGGATGGGGAGGTATTTTGGGTGCTTTACAGCGGCGGAGGGCTGAAGCAGTATCGCTATGATGCCCAGGCAGCGGCAGTGCCGGAAAACATGCTGCGGATTTACGGGCTTTATGAGGATGAAGATATCCAGATGGTGATCAGCGCTTTCAACCAGAAGTATCCGGAGCTGTATATCAGTTATGAGCATCCCTTAAGTGAGGAAACAGGGATGACCCGGGAGGATGCCATGAAAGCGCTGAGTACCCAGCTGGCGGCAGGCAGCGGCCCGGATGTGCTGCTGCTGGATGGCCTGGATTATGATACTTATGTGGAAAAAGGGGTGCTGGCGGATCTGACGGAGACGCTGGACAGTACCGGGGAACGCTATATGGAGGCGGTGATGAACTCCTATCTGCGGGACGGTAAGCAGTATGCGGCGCCTATGGAAATTGAACTGCCGGTATTTATGGGGGCTTCGGACCGGGTGTCGGGAATCGCCAGTCTGGAGCAGCTGGCGGATCTGGCGGAGAGCACCCGTGACAGTCAGCCCAAAGGGTCTCTGCTGGGCTTTAACCGGGCCGAGGATCTGCTGGAGCTGCTGGCGCCGGGTTCCATGGACAGCTGGATGACGGCGGAGGGGAAACTGGACAGCCGGGCCGTGGAGGAATTCCTGACCCAGGCCGGGCGGATCTATGAGGCCCAGGTCAGCGGTCTGACAGAGCCGGAGCAGGCGTATTTCAATGAGCGGGAAATCCAGATCAGCGGTGTGCAGGCAGGGCTGTCAGGAGCGAATATCCGGCTTACGGACGCCTTGTTTTTCGGTCAGCCCTATGCGCTGGGACTGCTGTCAGGCAGCGCCTCCATCCTGGATACCTATCCCAGGACGGCGGAGCTGCTGCGGCAGCAGGGGATGGTCTGTGTCCCC
>JAGANP010000066.1 GCA_017624175.1 Lachnospiraceae bacterium
CCTGAAGCTGGTCTATTACCTAAAGGGGCAGTATCCGCCCCATGACAAATGGCTGGCCCGGGGTGTCCGCTGCATGGGCGGTTATGAACCGCTGCTGCAGCTGCTGGAGAGTGCCCTGGGGGCCGGGGAAGAGGAGGCCTGCGGGCGGATGGAACAGGTGGGCAGCCTGTTGGCCCACGAGCTGTATCAGGCGGGCTATATCAGCGACATTGACAGCTATCTGGAGGAGCATGTGGCGGAGCTGCTGTTTAAATCCTCCATTGCGGAAAAAACCATAGCGGAGCTGGCGGAGGACATTGCCCGAAAAGAATTTGAAGCCTTTGATGCGGTGAAAAATGAGGGCGGCCGTGCCAGCTGTCAGGATGACTGGTTCACCTTTTCCATCATGCGGAAAAGCCAGTATATGACCTGGGATCACACCATGCTGCTGCAGTATCTCTACGATTTCTGCCGGGAAATGGAGCGGGGCCATAACCTGATTGAGGAAAAATATGGCAGAATGATGGAGAGCACGGCGCCGGAGCAGTACGAAGAGATGAAAGAGCGCTTTCCGGAGATCACGCCGGAGAAAAAAAGTATTATTGAAAATATTGTGAAAATGCAGGTGACCTGGATGGAGGAGTTTGCTGCCGAGTTTCCCTGTCTGGCAGGCAATGCCCGCAGCATCCACACCTACGAGGACAATGGCTGGAATACCTCCTATGAGACCTATCTGCGGGGGGAGATCAGCACCTACTCGGACAAAATGCTGGAACTTTATGGCAGATATATTGTGGCCCATGCGGCAGCAGGGCAGAATCTGGCCCGGGAGATCATGACACATTCGGTGCTGCTCTATGGCTATGAAAGTCTGGAGGAGGCGGAGGACGGGCTGCGCCGGGAAGCGGAGCGCCGCTGACAGCTCCGGGCTGCGCCGGGTATAGAAATTTTCCCGCAGGATATCCTAAAAGTGATCGTCTGACTGGAAACGGGCGATCACTTTTTCTATTAAGGAGGAATGGGGAATATGGAAGCTAATGGAGCAGCTACCGGCGCAGCCGCAGAGGCGGGCTATCCCTTTGCACAGCTGCCGCTGGGAATGGGCATGGCGCTGGGGATGAACGAGCGGGCCATGGACGGCTACGCCCATCTGACAGAGAGTCAGAAAGAGCAGCTGATTATGCGCTGCCGGGACGCCCGATCTAAGGAAGAGATGCAGCGGATCGTAAATGAACTGGTGCCCGAGGGCAATATCAGTGCGCTGTATGAGGGACCGGCCACCCGGTAAAGAAAAGGATGGGGAAAGGGCGCAGCCTGGGCTGCGCTTGTTATTTCCCCCGGACGGAGGTATAATACTACCATAGAAAAAAAGCGGCGGATGGGGCATCGGAACATCCGGCAGCACAAGGGGGATAAGGAGCATGAGAGAACAGTTTTCCAGAACGGAGCTGCTGCTGGGCCCGGAGGCCATGGATCGGCTGGCGGCAGCAAGAGTGGCCGTGTTCGGCATCGGCGGCGTGGGCGGTCATGTGGTGGAGGCACTGGCTCGCAGCGGCGTAGGAGCGCTGGAGCTGATTGACAGCGATACGGTGAGCGTAAGCAACTTAAACCGGCAGCTGATCGCTACCCACAGTACCATCGGCAGATACAAGGTGGATGTGATGGCGGAGCGGATACGGGATATTAATCCCCAGGCGGCAGTGCAGGTACACAGATGCTTTTTCCTGCCGGAGAATGCGGAGCAGTTTCCCTTTGCCGCATATGATTATGTGGTGGATGCGGTGGACACGGTGACGGCCAAGCTGGAGCTGATCCTGAAAGCCCAGGCCGCAGGAGTGCCGGTGATCAGCAGTATGGGAGCCGGAAACAAGCTGGATCCCAGCGCCTTTCAGGTGGCGGATATCTACCAGACCAGCGTATGCCCCCTGGCAAAGGTCATGCGCCGGGAATTGAAAAAACGGGGAGTGAAGTCGCTGAAAGTGGTATACTCCCAGGAACCGCCCCTGATCCCCGGCGGAGCGGCCCGGAAAGCGCATGACGCTGCAGCGGACGCCGGACAGTTCCGGGAAACGGACGCACCTTTGACGGAAGAACCGCCCAAGGGCAGACGGTCTGTCCCGGGCAGCGTGGCTTTTGTGCCCGCCGTGGCCGGGCTGATTATTGCCGGTGAGGTGGTAAAGGATCTGGCGGGAAAGCTTCTCTGATATTCTTTTCTTTCAATCAGTACCAGCCCCCGTCCAGAGTGATGACCTGTCCGGTGAGATAGCCGGGAGCCTGAATAAGCTGCAGGGCCAGAGCCGCCACCTCCGCCGGTGTGCCCATCCGGTCAGCCGGGATCTCCTGCCGCAGGGCCTCCAGCTCCTCCGGGGACAGGCAGTGATTCATGTCCGTATCAATGACGCCGCAGGCGATGGCATTGACCTGGATACGGCTGGGCGCCAGTTCCTTGGCCAGGGCCCGGGTAAAGGCGTTGACGCCGCCCTTGGCAGCGCTGTAGGCGACCTCCATGGAGGCTCCCACATTGCCCCAGACGGAGGAAATATTGAGAATATGGCCGCCGCCCCGGGCCAACATCAGCGGGATGGCCTGTTTGCTGGTATAGAAGCAGCTGTCCAGATGGGTGGCGATGATGCGGCGCCATTCTTCGGGGGCCATATCCTGCAGCAGCCCCATATAGGCAATTCCGGCGTTATTGACCAGCACATCCAGCCGCCGGATCGCAGCAAACAGGGCCGCCGTCTCTTCATAGCTTCCGGCGTCCACGGCGGCGCAGCGGCAGGAGATAGCATAGGTGTGTTCCAGTTCCCGGCCCAGCCGTTCCAGTTCTTCGATCTGCTGCAGACAGGTCAGTACCAGGTCATAACCGGCAGCGGCAAAGGCTTCAGCCATAGCCCGGCCGATCCCCCGGGACGCTCCGGTAATCATTGCAGTTTTGTTCATATCAGAAATCCTTTCGTTTTGAATTATAGAAAGTATACCACACCCGCCCCTTGTTTTTCCACTGATAAACTGATAAACTCATAAGAAAGCGCAGAAGAAGGAAGCGGCTACAGGAAATCTGAGAAGATAGAGGAGGATATGAAGATGCAGGAAAAATATGATCTGATTATAATCGGCTCCGGCCCGGCGGGATTATCGGCGGCAGTGTACGGCGTGCGTGCAGGGCTGAAGCTGCTGGTGATAGAGAAAAATCCTATGAGCGGCGGCCAGGTGCTGAATACCTATGAGGTGGACAACTATCTGGGACTGCCGGGCATAAACGGCTATGACATGGGGATGAAATTCCGGGAACATGCGGATAAGCTGGGCGCTCCCTTTCTGGAAGCGGAGGTGACGGGCATCACGGACGGAGAGTGCAAGATCGTCCACACCACCCAGGGGGACTATGAGACAAAGGCACTGATCGTGGCCACGGGCGCTCATCATGCCCAGCTGGGAGTGCCCGGTGAGGAGGAGCTTTCCGGTATGGGCGTATCCTATTGCGCTACCTGTGACGGTGCCTTTTTCCGGGGAAAGACAGTGGCCGTGGTAGGGGGCGGAGATGTGGCTCTGGAGGACGCCATCTATCTGACCCGCTTCTGTGAAAAAGTATATCTGATCCACCGCCGGGATGAGCTGCGGGGAGCCCATGTGCTGCAGGAACAGCTGAAAGCGCTGCCCGGTGCGGAAATTCTATATTCCCATGTGGCCCTGGAGATCCGGGGAGAAAACGGCGTCGAGGGGATTCTGCTGGAGGACGTAAAGAGCGGCAGCCAGCGTCTGCTGCCGGTGGACGGCGTGTTTATCGCTGTTGGCATTCACCCAGAGACGGAACTGGTGCGGGAGCTGGTGAACTGCGATGAAGCAGGCTATGTGCTGGCGGGGGAGGACGGAGCCACCAATGTCCCCGGAATCTATGCAGCCGGTGATATCCGAAAGAAGCCCCTGCGGCAGGTGGTGACGGCTGTGGCGGACGGCGCAAACGCCGTGACGGCCGCCGGAGCCTGGATCCGCACAAAATAAGTGCAAAATGTTAAGAAAAATGAAATATTTTTTTAAAGATAAGAGAGGCCCTCTGAGGGCTTCTTTTTCTTTTTTTTTCTTAAAATACACAATTTTTTCCAGACGGTTGACAAGCGGTGCGGAGCGTGCTATAGTAAATAGCGGATGTAACAATTTCGTAAAGATTTACATAAGGTATGTAACAATTTCCCGTAATATTTGGAGGATTATATGTTTAGACGCTCAGTAAGAATTACTGCATATACATTATCTGCTGTTTTGCTGTGTGCCGGCATGAACATGGATGTGCATGCGGCCACAGGAGGCATCTCTTCCGTACTGCCCACCAGCGGCATCAGCGTGGCACTGGACGACGGTACCACTATGGAGAGCCTGCAGAGCCAGTCGGGCAACGATACGATACAGCTGGCGTCCCTGGTGAATGCGGAACAGGTGGACGAGGCAAAGGCGGCTGCCATTGCGGAGGCCGTAGCCCAGGAGAGAGCAGAGGAGGAAGCGCTGTTCAAGAACCTGGTGATCGCACAGGTCAATGCTTATGTGAATGTCAGAAGCCTGCCCAGTGAAGAGGGCGAGATTGTCGGCAAATTATATAATAATTCTGTAGGTACTTTTATTTCCGAAGAAAACGGCTGGTATCAGATCCAGTCCGGCAATGTGGTTGGCTATGTAAAAGGCGAGTACTGCGTGACCGGTGACGAAGCAATAGCGCTGGCAAAGCAGGTGGGTACCCGGATCGCAACGGTGACCTGTGACGGCCTGTATGTGCGCAAGGAAGCCAATACGGACTGCGCTATCCTGGGCATGGTGGCCTTTGAGGATGATCTGCTGGTACTGGACGAGACGGATACCTGGGTGCTGGTGGATATCGAGGAAGGTACCGGATGGGTGTCCAGGGATTATGTGACCCTGCATACGGAATTTGTGCAGGCGGAGTCCAAGGCGGAAGAGGAAGCGAGACTGGCCAAGGAGGCGGAAGAACGGCGGAGAGCCCAGGAAGCTGCCCGTCAGGCCACAGCCAGCCAGAGCAGCAACAGCAGTACCTCTTACGGCATTGATCCCGGCAGTGTGACGATCAGCGGCGACAGCGAGATGGGTGTGGCTGTAGCGGAATATGCGGTACAGTTTGTGGGAAATCCCTATAAATGGGGCGGCACCAGCCTGACGGACGGTGCGGACTGCTCCGGCTTTGTAATGAGTGTGTATGCCAACTTTGGCGTGTCCCTGCCTCATTCCTCTTCTGCGGACAGGAAGCAGGGGTATGCGGTGGACGGTCTGGAAAATGCGCAGCCCGGTGACTTGATCTGCTATTCCGGCCATGTGGCACTGTATATCGGTGACGGCAACATTGTACATGCGTCTACCAGCAAGACCGGCATCATTATTTCCAAGGCGGATTATAAGAAGATTCTGGCGATCAGACGTATCTTCTAAAATCGGATAATGGATTTTGCTTAAGGGCATCTTTCTGCGGGAGGATGCTCTTATTTTTTGCTGCAGTAAGACAAAAAATCAACAAATAGAATGCTTAATTACTTTGACGTAAATGAACTGTAATGATGATAAAGCCCTATCTGCCAGAGCCTGCCAAAGTACTTGCAGAGAGTAGGAAAGTATGTTAAAATCAAACAGGTTGCTTTGCAGGGCAGCTTTTTTTGAAACATCCGGTTAGGGACTGCTAACCCTTCTGGAAAGGGGATGCTGCCCTTGGAGAGGAGAAATTGAAATGTTAGAGATTACGACGACGCAAAAAGCAAGAAAATTTCTTTTGTTTGGTCTGTTTGGCGCTTTCCTGACCCTGATTGGAGATCTTCTGATCGGGTACATAAAATTTCCGGAGGGAGCGGAGATGCCGGAAGGTTATTTTGCCGCAGCGCTTATGCTGCCCATCTGGCGTCCCATTCTGGGCGGAATGATCGGGTTTCTGGGAGTTTCATTGGAGTTTCCCGGATTGATGGCCATCTATCCACTGCTGAAAAGGAAAATGCCCAAGGGAGCGGCGTTCTATAAGCTGTCCATGTATGTGTATTTGGCGGTGGCAGGCGGAGCCGTTCATCTACCCTGCGGCGTATTCATGTGGCTCTATCACTCGGTCACGGACGCTGCCGGTCGGGAGGTCGGATACCATATTGCACTGCAATATGTTCTGTACTTTATCCTGCCGGTCACCATCGTGTTTTATGTCTTCTTTGCGGGAAGCAGCATTGTACAGTTTCTTGCGATCATCAAGGGATATACGCCGTTTCCAAAGTGGTACGCCCTGTTTAATTTACTTCTCGTGTCAGTATTCTGCAATGCATTCAGAAATATTGGCAACTATGCGATCATAAACGGCATAGGCACATCCAATAAGAGCCTGGGGGCGATCGTCATGTTCATTGCTCTGTTTATTGGCTTTGGGAAATACGTCAAGCAGGAAGATCTGATGTTCCAGTTCACAGAAAAGCGGCAGCAGTTCTTCCACTCCTAGCTTCCGGCAATATGTGCAAATCGGACATCTTGTGTTGACTGCCATTTTGCATTGAGCGGGGATTTTTTAATCCGAATTTACCTGTTCGATGAGGAAACGCATAAACTTTTTTGCCGCTGAACTGAGCTTCTCATAGTCCTGATAGATAAAGGCAATGCACCATGTAATCGTCGGGTCATCAAAAGGAACCATCACCACATTTTCATACACCGAACTGTCCAGCATAGGGGCAAGGCTCAAAGCAATCCCTCTCCCCTTATTGACC
>JAGANP010000067.1 GCA_017624175.1 Lachnospiraceae bacterium
CCATGAGAGTACCTCCATCACCTGTTGTTTTAGATCTTTGACAAATCCATTATAACAGGGATTCTGGTGCTCTCAATTTATTTTCTCTTAGGCAACTGACAAAAACTTTACTCTATATTGAAAAGAGGACCGATATCATTTTTTGTCCTGTTCAGGTCCACTATATGTTCTTTCTCCCTGCGAATCCAGGATGAGCAGAGGATATAGATGGACCCATAGAAAAATACTCTGCTGCCAGGTCCACTTTTTTCCAAAAAAAGTGGACCAAAAAGAGAAATTTTTACACGGAGGTCCATCTTGACAAAATGCGGTAAGGGAATCAGGATATGCAGCACTCACAGGGATATTCCACGCCCGCCAGCATCTTGTTGACTTAGGTTATAGGGTGGTATAAAATGTTTCTGTGAAACAAATTGGTATTTGGCAAAGGAGTGTGATTATATGAAAAAGTTAAATCATATTTTAAATATTATTATAGGTGCTTTTGGGGGTGCGTTTATTGGACATGGGATTTATATAGTGTGGGACTTCAAGACTAACCCTAAGCTGTATGCAATGCAATCCGCACCTTGGTACACGAGTATTTTAGTGTATGGAGTATTTACTCTTGTTGTGTTGTTAGTCTGCATTGTGATAAAAGCAATCATTAGACACAAGCAGAAAAAGGCAGATTGACAACTTCCAGTTTGTCAAACCGATTTCCTAAAGTCCTCAGAAAGGTGCAATCCAAATGAATCAGAAACGCAACGCCCTGATTAAGGGGCTTCTCGCCATAGCGGCGATAATTGTCATATGTATCAGCATCGGGCGGATCATGGGCATAGGCTCCAAGACCCTGGGTGATATTGCCCAGGAGTATCCCCAGCCTACCAAAACGCCCCCGGCTGCAGAAGACAGTTCCCTCTCCGAGTCGGACAGTGCCCTCGAGTCGCTGCCCCCGGCCGCTGGAGAAGCTTCTGCCGACCGACCGGACGCAGTGTCAAATCCAGGCACAGATGCATATGATACAGAGAATCCTATGGAACCGGAAACGGATCAGAATATGTCGACGGAAAACTTGCAGAATTTGACGGGAAATGCCGAGTCTGCTCCTCTGACAGGTTATTCCCTGAACGGAGAACTGATGGCAGATGCCAGAATTACCTGGGAGAACGGATTTTACTACGAACCGCTCTCCGAAGCCCTGGTGGAATACATAACAGGTGTATCCTATCCTGAAAGCCTGGATACTCCGGCAATCACCACCGATGAGCTAACCTATGTCCATGTGCTGTACTACGATTTTGAAGGGAATCCTGCAGAAGGAGAGCTGATCTGCAACCAGGCCATTGCACAAGATCTTGTGGAAATCTTCTGTGAACTGTACAAGACTGAGTATCAGATCGAAAAGATTCGTCTGATTGACGAATACGGCGGAGACGACAATCTGTCCATGGCCGATAACAATACCTCCTGCTTTAATTATCGGGTGGTGGAGGGCACCTCCAGCCTGTCCAGACATGCATATGGGCTGGCGGTTGACATAAATCCCCTGTATAATCCCTATATTACCTACAATAAGGATCAGACCATAAATGTATCCCCTGCGGCCGGGGAAGCCTATGCCGACCGCAGCACTTCTTTTCCCTATAAAATAGACGAGAACGACCTGTGCTACCGCCTGTTTAAGGAGCATGGCTTCACCTGGGGCGGCGACTGGAACTCCTGTAAGGATTATCAGCATTTTCAAAAGACCCCATAAAGGGGTCTTAGAAGCTGTGTCCGCCGCCGCTGCCGCTGCTGCTTCCTCCGCCGCCACCGCCACCGCCGCCTGAACTGCTGCCGGAGCTGTCCGAGGGAGGATCATAGCGTTTGGTGGTATGGGTATATGCCGCCTGGGGATCCGTCAGCCGAAACCGGTGCTGCGCCGCTTTCAGAAGCTCTTTCCGGCTGGGCGCAGAGCTGCCGGACATCAGCCTGGCCAGTCCCAGGGTAATCAGCAGGGAAAAAATCAGCGCCAGAAACGCATTACAGATATATTTCATAGGCTGGGCAATCCGCTGGCCTTTCAGCAGCGTCTCAATCTCTTTAAACGCCTCCGCTGCACATTCATAGTACTCCCCTCTGCTGGCATAACGGTAACAGTTATCCGTGATAGTATCGGAATAGGAATCGGTAATGACCCTGCTGATCCTCCCATCATTGCGGATCCAGATATTGCGATTATCCATATCGATCAGAAACAGGGTACCGCTGTCCGTGCCGAAGCTCTCCCGATAATAGGACCGGGCAAAGCTGTCTGTGCTGTAGGCATTCTCTTCAATGGATTTAAACAGCACATTGCCGTAAACCGTAATTCCCTGCATCTGTTCCGCCAGAGCCTGCTCCTCCTCCTCTGACAGCAGATCCGCATCATCCTCCATACAAACCTGATAGCCGGTATCCTCGTTGGTATATATCACTTCCGCATGAACCGGCAGCTCTGCCCCCAGACAGGCTGTCAGACCCACCAGAAGCCCCAGGAAGACCCTTTTTACGCTTTCTTCGCTCATAATCCTCTTCCACAATTTACGCACAGTCATCACCTCCCTGCTTATCAAACTGGGGCAGCCTGCGCATGGCCATACGGTTATAATTGCGCAGGATATCCAGGATATTGTACAGAACGGCCAGCAGGATCAACACTGCGCCCAAATAGTACCACAGATCCGAAACCGGGTTCAGGTAACAGATTACCAGTGAGACGATCAGCGCCGCCGTGGTAGTCAACGGACCGAAACAATGCCTGTAGCCATCCAGCTTCTTTTCCGCCCGGTAGCTCAGGCAGGAAAGCACAACGCTGGCGATGGTGGCAATCAGGGGGAGAAAGGCTGATGCCGCTCTGTTTTCCGCCATCACAAAATATTGAAAGAGGAAAGCCATAAACAACATATACAAAATCTCGACCCATAGCACGACCCGTCCGGCTCTTTTCCTGCCATTACGCTTCTTCTGATATGATTTCTTCTCCTTCGGAGGCATGGCTGCCAATTCCTCC
>JAGANP010000068.1 GCA_017624175.1 Lachnospiraceae bacterium
ACGGCGAGCTGATCAACACCTACGGCTATAATGTCCCCGCCGGAAGCAAATCCATGGAAGCCCTGAACTACTATACCAACGAGCAGATCACAATTCCCCTGGATCCCGAGAAGACCCCTGCGGAAAATGCCAAGCGCTATTTTGACAAATACAACAAGTTAAAGCGCACCTACGAAGCGCTCTCCACACTGACTGAAGAAGTCAAAGCAGAAATCGCCCACCTGGAGTCCATCAGCACCGCCCTGGACATCGCCCTGGCAGAGGAGGATCTGGTACAGATCCGCCAGGAGCTGGCCGCCAGCGGCTATATCCATAAGCACGGCGGCGGCAAAAAGGAGAAGATCACCAGCAGGCCCTTTCACTATGTGAGCAGCGACGGTTTCCATATATATGTGGGAAAAAACAATTATCAGAACGATGAACTGACCTTCAAGTTTGCCTCGGGAAACGACTGGTGGTTCCATGCCAAGGGCATGCCCGGTTCCCATGTGGTGGTCAAATGCGAAGGAGCCGATACCCTGCCCGACCGCACCTTTGAGGAAGCGGCCCGGCTGGCCGCCTACTATTCCAAGGGCCGGGGCCAGGAAAAGGTGGAGATTGATTATATCCAGAAAAAGCATGTCAAGAAGCCAAACGGCGCAAAGCCCGGATTTGTGGTGTACTACACCAATTATTCCATGATGATCGACGGCGATATCTCGGGCCTGCAGCAGCTGTAGGTCCTTATGAACAAATGGAGAAAGGATGTCACTATGGCAGATGTGAAAACGCATTTAAGAGAATTAAGCGTTGCTACCACAATAGGCTTACTGAATTCTGAAATCGCATTTCAGCAATCCGATTTATATGACCGTCAGTGTTTTTTATCTTATGCCAAAAAAGTAATCAGCAACGATATTTCAAGTGCTGATAATTTATCTGCATATGATACATTCACGGGCGATCTGCAGATAATAGTCGATAACGGATATAAATAGGCAAGAAAATTTATGAAAATCCTTATTTTCATTTTGCCAAAGGCACCCCTGTTAAATGGTTGGGAAACGATACGCAAAAGGGAGATCCTATAGATATCTCTGTTGGTGAATATGGCTTTTCTCTCAAAGAAGAAAGCTTCATCCTGAAAAATATGGGATTATACACGCTTCTGAACAATCTGACAGGAAGTAATTACCGCAGAGGACTTCATGTCTTTTCCGAATTTGCTCCAAAGGAATATGATGCATGGTTTCATGATACATGGCTTTCCCTTGTGCAATATCTGAAAGAAAAGACCTCTTGGACGCTCCGCAAAAACAAAAATGATTCCTCCATCCGTCTTTCCGAAGATGGCAAAAGCGTTATTTTATCTCACGCCAATGATGTTTCGAAGGTTCCTGTAACAATATCAACGAACGCAGAATTTATGAAACACACAACCGCAAAGACACGTGAGAAAGTCTTTTCCAAGTGGATAAAAGAAATTGCAGCCCATGATGCTGAGTATACAAGACTTAAGAAATTGTGCGCTGAAACAGCCGGTAAAAAGATCAGTGACAAAATCAATCAAGAGTTTCTCCCTGATTATGTTTATGCATTCTTTCAGATTTATCCGGAAGAATACTACTATGCAAAAACCACACGGACTGAAACAACCATTTTAAAGGTACCAAGCCGGGACGACTTCCGTTCCGTCATAGAATTTCAAGGATGCCGGTATGAGGTTCCCTCCTCTCAATTAAACATTATATCGAGATTCCAAAATACGAAAACCAAAAAGACATTGGAATTCCGTAATGAATGCCGCTTTTCGCATGGCCAGTTCAACGGTACACCGGAAGCCAAAATGTATGTTGTCAGGGATACGCCTCTGACTGACCTATATGAACCATTAGAATAAAGAAATGGGGCTGTCGCTTTAACAAATGAAAATTCGAGAAGTGGCAGCTTCATTTTTGCTGTTTTTATAATTAATTTATTTACCACCTAATTTAGCCTGAACCAAATCTTTATGATAAAAATAATTGATGTGCTTTATTGAATGTTCGCTACAATATCTTTCAATTTCAATCGCTAATTCATTCCAATACTCCATATTTCCATTTTTATATATATCGTTGTACAATTTTATGAATTGAGGATAAGAGTTATTTATATAGATAAGTATAATCTGTTTATAATTCCCTCTTAAATTTAAGTTTTCAAACCAATATTCATCTACATACTCTTTACTGTTATTAACGATTGCTTTGAAATCTGTTATTCGAGGGAAGATAGGCGACATAAACAATACAGAATAAATTCCATTCGTATGCAATGTCCGTAATACCTCAAGCCGTTCAGAGATACTACTGGCATTATCCATATCTGACCTGAATTTCTCATCTAAAGTGTTTATTGATACGGATACTTTTAAGTTTTTGCACTGCTTCAATAAATCAATATCCCTTAAAATCAATCGTGACTTGGTTGAAATAGTTAGTTCGCAATCTATCTCCGTTAGTTGTTCCAATACCTTTCGGGTAATTCCATATTTTTCCTCATATTGATTATAACAATCTGTTACTGATGAAAGAAAAACTGACTTTCCCTGCAGCTTTTTTTGGCTTATTGGTTTATCACATAATTTAATGTCAATAAAGCTTCCCCATTCTTCACTATGATTTGTAAATCGTTTCATAAAACAAGCATAACAATATTTACAGGCATGAGGGCAGCCCACATAAGGATTTATTACATAATCACTTGCCGGCAAGTTAGATTTTGTAACCAAATCCTTTACAGTAATTTTCTTTTCTATTACATTCATAAAATTATTCCTCCATGAAAAGTACAAATATATGCTTTTTCCTGTTTGCAATATATTTTTTCCTCTCCGGTAAAATACTCAAAATCACCTTGTATCTGACACTGATATATATAATCACCCTTTTGATAAAATTCCGGTCCTCGGAATGGCATAGATACTGATACATGGGAAAGTACATCTTTTAAGAAAGAAATATTAAAATTCTCATTTAAACTCTGCCCATAATAGTTCATTGCCCATACCGGATTATTTTTTATCCATATACATTCTTCGCCTATAAACTTCTGATTTCCCAAATAGCTATCCTTATATAAATAATCTCCTTCTTCATATCGGAAATCATGCGAATTAGGCTTTGACGGTAATATCTCATTTTCTCCTGCCGCATATGTACTTTTTTTTGCTCTGACTAAAAAAGTCCGAATATCCTGTTTGGGATAATTTTCATTGCCAAAAAGATTTACCATACAAGTATCATTTTCCTTTACAAGCCTATCAATGGAAACCTTGAATATTTCACTAAGCTGTATAAGATTTTGAATATCTGGAAATGATTGTCCGTTTTCCCATTTTGTTATAGACTGTCTTGATATAGCTAATTTATTCGCCAATTCCTCTTGCGATAATTTCATAGTTGTTCTTAACAACTGCAATTTTTCTTTAAATTCCATTCTTATTTCCTCCTAACGAATAATTATACTGTATCAACGCCCTATAAACAATCTACTTATACGTTCCAGTTTGGCAACTATCAGGTGCATAAATCTGTAATACCTCCACACTGATTGCCCTCGGCTTGCGGTAGCTGACGTCTGTATATTTGTTGCCTCACACAGGCGTTCCACACCCGAACAGTAAAAATAAAGCTGCCGCTTCACGAATTTTCATTCGTTAAAGCGACAGCCCGTTCTTTCTATAAAAAGTATTTATTCCAGTTTTCCGCCAAACGCATTGCAATATGATATCCCAGAACACATGGTACTGCATTGCCGATTATTTTATAAGCATCACTTGCGCTCACTGACACATTGTCATCCGTCTTCGGCAGAATAAATTGGTATTCATCGGGGAAAGTTTGTATTCTTGCACATTCCCTTACGGTTAATCTTCTTTGTTCCAATCCCCTGCTTAACTCTTCCTCATGAGTACCTCCATTATCCCTGCTTAATCTGCGAAACTCGATATTCCCATGATGTTCCGAACGAATTGCCGGAGATATGGAATCCATTTTCACTTCGATATTGCCCTGTCCACGGGGCAGATATTTCGCTTTTGAATATTTTGTCTGTGCAATATCCTCCGTTTTATCAGGTTCTTCTAGGCCGTCAAATGCTTCGCTGCAGGTAACAAACGGATCAAGGTCATTACCCATAGCTGAAAAATTATGTGTTGGCAGCGGATAAGGATCGTATTGCGGATTTTGGGAAATATTCGATAATGCATTGATTGCTTTCTCCTTTAATGCATTTCTTCTGAATCCGTAAAAAAACACTCTCTCTCTTGATTGCGGCACTCCATAATTTGCGGCATGAAGCACTCTTGCCGGAATCACTATATAACCTCCATCGGCAGCATCGGCAAAATCATGCTCTATCACTTCCTTAGCATCCTCGAAAGCCGTAAGACCTTTCACATTTTCAGCCACAAAAATCAGCGGTTTTACAACGCTGACCACTTCCCGCATCCACATGTACAGCTGTCCTCTGCTCTCAATCGCCGGTTCGCCTGCTGCGAGTTTGCCGCCATCGTGGCTTTTGTCTGAATTGAACCCTTTTCTTTTACCGGCAAATGAAAAATCCTGACAGGGAAATCCTCCTGTAACGATATCTATATTTTCAGGGAATATTTTCTCGCCGGACCTTTCCCTTTTTACCAGATCCACAATGCTTTCTACCCGATACAAACTGTCCGCATTTTTATATTTGCTGCCAAAATAGCTCACCCAGGCAGCTTTTGCATCCGGACGGATGTCATTGGCAAATACCGTCTCAAAACCTGTGTCTCTCACCCTGACCCATTGCCCATAGTCCAGGTCAATCCAATTCGGATGAATGGTTTGATTTACGGACCGTTTCAGACAGGTAAACCCACCCTCAAATCCGATATCCATACCACCGCAGCCGCTAAACAGTGAAAGGACTCTCTTTTTTGTTTTCATCACCCTACCTCATCAGCCTGCACTTCTTCGCTGCCTTTACCAGCAGATGCCCCTTGGGCATGGCCCGCAGCTCCTCTTCCGTAACACCCTTAAACAGGATCAGCAGCACAAAATAGACCGCCACCGCCGCCAGGATCGCCGGAATCACCGACACCACGATAGAACCCGTCAGCATCAGCAGGCTCTCATACACCACCCAGGCTATCGCCCCCATAAAAGCGGAGGCCAGCAGCGGGATTACAAAGGTACTCACAATCTCCTGCCGGTATCCCAGCGCCTTGTGCATGGACAGCTGATTGAGCACACACGTCAGCCCGGAATACACGATGGTGGCAATAACCACCGCATAGATTCCCAAGTCGGTAAACAGCAGCAGCGGCACCAGCACCGCCGTCTGCAGCAGCAGGGCAATGGCCGCATTGATAATCGGGGTATTGACTCTGCCGATCCCCTGCAGGATGGAATTGCTCAGGGTGGACAGCGCATAGAATACCACGGAGATAGCCAGCGCCATCAGGATCTTCGTTGCCAGATCAATGGTACTCTCATCCGGGAACAGCAGCCAGGTGACGGGCTTTGCCAGCGCAAAAAGCCCCACCGCCGAGGGAATGGAGATCAGCATAATGGTCTTTACCGCCTGCCCCGTCTTCTCTCGGGCCTGCGCCAGCTCCCTGCGGGCCACCAGCTGGGATACCGTGGGGATAATGGCCGAAGCCATGGCCGAAGCAAAGGCTATGGGGATATTGGAGATCTTCATGGCCTCCCCGTTAAACACGCCGTAATCTCCCACCACCTGGGTCTCGCCGATCTGGCGGAGCTTTATCATAATATCCGTGTACAGCTTATTGTTCAGGGAACTGCTGAGATTGTAGATGGCCGTGCTCAGGATAAAGGGCAGCACCACCTGCAGGATCATGACGCTGATCTCCCGGTAAGAATCCACATGCTGCGTCCGGTCCCTCCGGATGCGCCGCTGGATCATGGGACGGTTCAGCCCATAGACCGCCGCCATAAACAGCAGCGCCGCCAGCACCCCCGCTCCGGTGCCCAGAGCGCTGCCCATGGCGCCGTACACCGCACGGCTGGTCTGTTCCGCCTCCACCTCGCTTCTCTCATAGGTTCCCATGAACAGCACGATAAATCCATAGGCCGCACCGATACTCACCGCCGCATTGACGATCTGCTCCAGGATCTGGGAAAAGGAGGTCTGCACCATACTCTTATGGGCCTGAAAATAGCCCCGCAGCACCCCCAGGATCCCATAGACAAAAATGGTGGGCGCCAGCACCCGCAGCACCGGCACAGCGGACTCCGTCACCAGATGCCCTGCACCAAAAAAGAGGAGTAAGCTCGCTATGAGTCCCACTCCCAGCACATAATACATGGCACATATGAAGATCCGGTGAGCATTGCGGTATTCCCGCAGCGACAGCTTCTGAGCGATCACCTTGGATATGGCGGAAGGAATACTGTAGGAGGAGATCATCAGCACGATGGCATAGTAATTATATGCCGACTGATAATATCCCAGGCCCACGGAACCAATAATCCGGGTCACAGGGCTTACATATAAAAGCCCTATGATCCGGCTGATGAATCCTGCGGCGGCCAGTATGCCCGCCTGCAGGATAAAACTGTCTTTTTTGCTGCTCTTACTGCTCATTTCCTTAATATCCTATCAACCAGTCGTACATCTCCTGATACTTCTTTGCCGATACTTCCCAGGAAAAATCTGCTGCCATGGCCCGATCCACGATCTTGTTCCACTCCCGCTTCTTATCGTAGTAGATCTGCTCCGCATAGCGGACAGCAGCCAGCATCTCATGGGCATTGTAATTGGCAAAGCTGAAGCCCGTACCCTTGCTCTCGTATTCATTATATGGCTCCACTGTATCTTTCAGACCACCGGTCTCTCTGACAATGGGCACCGTGCCGTACCGCAGGGACATGAGCTGGCTTAAGCCGCAGGGCTCAAACAGGGACGGCATCAGGAATGCATCACAGGACGCATAGATCTTGTGGGACAGTTCCTCGGAATAAAAGATGTTGGCCGATACCTTGTCGCTGTACTTCCAGTCAAAATGGCGGAACATATTCTCATACCGCTCCTCACCGGTTCCCAGCACCACCAGCTGGATATCGTCCTGACACAGTTCATCCATCACATAGGCGATCAGATCAAAGCCCTTCTGATCCGTCAGGCGGGATATCACGCCGATCATCATCTTCTTTTCATCCACCTTAAGGCCCAGCTCCTCCTGCAGAGCTTTCTTGTTCTTTGCTTTCTCCTTGCGGAAATTCACGGCATTGTACTGCTTTACAATATATTTATCCGTCTCCGGGTTGAACTCCTGATAGTCGATACCGTTGACGATTCCCCGCAGATCCCCGCTTCTGGCTCTCAGCAGGCCGTCCAGCCCCTCCCCATAGAACGGGGTCTTGATCTCCTCCGCATATGTATCGCTGACCGTAGTCACCGCATCAGCAAAGACGATACCGCCCTTCAACAGATTTGCATCCTTGTAAGCCTCCAGCTTATCCGGGGTAAAATAGTACTCCGGCAGCCCGGTAATGCTCTGCACGGTCTTGGGATCCCACTTGCCCTGAAATTTCAGGTTATGGATCGTAATCACGGACTTGATGCCCCGGAAGAAATCGCTGCCCTGGAACCGCTCTTTTAAATACACCGGAACCAGGCCCGTCTGCCAGTCATGACAGTGGATCAGATCCGGCCGGAAATCAATCAGGGGCAGCGCCGACAGCACCGCTTTGGAGAAAAAGGCATACTTCTCAATCTCATACAGGGCATTATCCCCATAGGGCTTAAAGCCGCCGAAATATCCCTCATTATCAATGAAATAGTACTGGATCCCATCCACCTCCGCTTTCAGGATTCCCACATAGGCATCCGTCCAGTTGAAGTCCATATAGAAATGGGTCACATACTCCAGCTTATCCTTCATCTCCTGCTTCATACAGGTATACTTGGGCAGGATCACCCGCACATCATAGTATTCCCTGTCAATACATTTCGGCAGGGAGCCCACTACATCGGCCAGGCCGCCGGTCTTGATAAAGGGAACACCATCTGATGCTGCAAACAGTATCTTTTTCATGCGCTAACCTCCATTGTACCTTCTCGTAGATAAATAGATTATACTACAACCCGGGACGTTAGGAAAGCCTTTTCTGAAATTTTTCGGCATGAGCTGCCCTACTCCCTGTATTTTAAGCGGATCCGGTCTGCGATCAGCGCAATAAATTCCGAATTGGTGGGCTTTCCCTTTCCCGTGTTGACCGTATAACCGAACAGTGCATCCAGCGTTTCCATCCGGCCTCTTGACCAGGCCACCTCAATGGCATGCCGGATAGCCCTCTCCACCCGGCTGGGGGTGGTCTGGAACTGATTGGCGATGGTGGGATACAGCACCTTGGTAATGGAGCTGATCATGGCCGGTTCCCGCACAGACATCATGATGGCCTCCCGCAGATACTGATAACCCTTGATATGAGCGGGCACACCGATCTCGTGAATAATATCCGTCACATCCTGCTCCAGGTCATAGGCCTTTTCCGCCGGCTCCTCCGGCCTTTTCTCCTCCGCCGCCTGGATCAGGATCTCCTGCCTGGGCTGACTGCCCTCCCCGCTCTTTTTTCCCGGAAGTACGGTAATCATAATCTGGAATTCTTTCCCCCCGTTAATCAGATCCCCCAGGATCCTGTACACCTTTTCGCTGTCATCTGCAGCCGTAATATGTAACTGTTCCATTCTATTTTCCTCCATATAATGACCTATTTTTATTATCCATTATACAATTCTTCCCGATCGGACAGCAACTGCAATTCACCGCAAGTTATCATGTCGCTTTACTTTTTTCTCTTTTTACTGCCAGCAACTCCCAAAAAAGTTGACGGCGCCGCAGAAAATGATTTATACTGATGAAGAAAATTGTCGTACAAAAGGAATTTGCACAGAAACGAGGTACTAATTATATGTTAAAACAGGAAATCTCTGAGGTCAAGAAACTTTTTACTCAAAATAACTGCTCCATCACCCGCATCTGCGGCTGCTATGTGGACGGAGAAAAAAATAAAAAGGCCCAGTTCAAGCAGGCCTTTCTGGCTCTTCCCGAGGAGGAAATGTTCAAATATTTTGAAATTCTCCGCAAAACCCTGTCCGGCTCCATCGGAAAGAATCTGCACACCCTGGAATTCCCCTTAAAGGCGGAGGAAGAGGGAGGCACCCAGGAGCTGCTGCTGCGCCTGCGGGACAGCAAGCTGAAGGATGACGAGCTGCTGGACCAGTTCTATACCAATGTGATCGATTCCTATGAGTTTGTGGGAAATTATCTGATTCTGATCATTCATGACGTCTATGACGTGCCGGGCCGCACCAGCGACGGCATTGATATGGAGGACGCCTCTGACGAGGTGTACGAATATATTCTGGTCAGTATCTGCCCGGTCAACCTGTCCAAGCCCGGCCTGTCCTATGATGTGGAGGAAAACAGCTTCCACAACCGGATCCGTGACTGGGTAGTGGGCGCTCCCGATGCGGGCTTTCTGTTTCCGGCTTTCCATGACCGCAGCACGGATCTGCACAGCACCCTGTACTATTCCAAAAATGCGGAGGATCTGAAAGAGAGCTTTGTGGAGCTGCTTCTGGGCTGTCCCCTGCCCATGTCCGCAGGCGGTCAGAAAGAAACCTTTCAGATGCTGGTGGAGGAGACCCTGGGAGAGACCTGCAGTATCGAGGCAGTGAAAAATATCCATGAGAAAATCATCGAGATGGTGGAGGAGCACAAGGAAGATCCGGCTCCTCTCGTCCTGGATAAAAATGAAGTCAAAACCGTATTTGCCGACAGCGGCGTGGCCAATGAAAAAATGGCGGTGTTCGATCAGTGCTACGACGCCACCGCCGGAGAAAATACGGAGCTCTATGTCAGCAATGTGGTAAACAACCGCTCTTTCGATGTGAAGACCCCCGAGGTCGTGGTAAAGGTAAACCCGGAGCGCACCGATCTGATCAGCACCCGGATCATCGACGGACGGGAATGCCTGGTCATCGAGCTGGGCGCCAATGTGGAAGTAAACGGCATCACAGTAAGGGGAAGCCTGGAGGCGTAGCTTACCTTGCTTCCTCCTGCTTCCCTATATACAAAAGAACCCTCTGCCGCCGCAGCAGCACATATTACAGATCATATTTGCCACACAGAGCTTCACACACATATTGCCGTCGCCCATGGTGGGATAGCCGTACCCGGCCTGTCGCTGGCGGTACCAGCTGCCGCCATTCTCCAGCATTTCCTGCAGCTGCCGGTAATCGCTGTTTCCCGGCTCCAGGGAAACGGCCATCCGGGCGTGCTCTAAGGCCGCCACATTACTGCCGAGGCCAGAATGGGCGATGGCGCTGTAATAATACCACCGGGCATCCCGCTCCTGGCTGTCCATCTGATCCAGGGTCGTTCTGGCCTCCCGGTAATAGCCATTGCGGATATAATTGCCCGCCGCCCGCAGATGGGGCTGCTCCTCATAACCGGTTCGGGGGCCCTGACCATACCCTCCGTAGGAGCCGAAACCGCCAAAGCCGCCGAAACCGCCGAAGCCAAAGGGATCCTGTTCGTCATACCCCCTCTGGCCGTATCCGCTGCTTCCGCCGCTCTGTCCGTAACTGCCATTATAACCGCTCTGCCCTGTATAGCCGCTGGTTCTCTCTTTCATAATCTGCTCATAGGCCGCCTGGATCTCCTTGAATTTCTCCTCTGCCTGTGCCTTGTTGGGATTGTTGATATTGGCATCGGGATGGTATTTGCGGCTCAGGGTCCGATATGCTTTTTTAATTTCCTCTTCTGTAGCGCTGCGGGATATTCCCAGCACCTGGTAGGGATCTTTCATACTTTCCTCCGTTTTCCCGGGGCTTCCTTTTCTTTTTTTCTTTCGGCCCGGACTGTCTCGTACCGGCTCCATACGCCGGAGTACAGAATATTCCGCAGGATCTCCACATTTTCCAAAATGGGCAGCTGCTCAAATTCCCTGCAGCAGGCCGACATCATCATCACCAGAATGTCCTGACAGTCCTGTTCAAAATCGGGATCTGCATAGCGCTCTTTCAGCGGATTGTACCGCCCCTTTTTCAGATCCTCTTCACCTCATAGGCATCCAGCAGATAGATGAATTTGCCCAGATAAAAGCCGAAACGGTGCAGGACAGGCTCCCACTCATCCTGCCGGTAGGCCATAATTTGGGCCATGACCTGTCCAAAGCGTCCTGCCATCTGATCCAGATCCAGCACTCCCTGACTTTCCGCCTGAGACAGCTCCTCCATGACTGCGGCGATCTGCTCCAGCTTCCGGCTGTATTTCTGTCTGCAATCCCCGGTTTTCCGCTCCAGCATCCCGGCCAGCAGCCGCTGCAGATGCTTCCGGTCGTCTTTCCAGTCATCCCAGCATTTATATTCTGTCAGCAGCACGTTCATATCCGCCGCATATTCTGTCAGTTCATTATAGCGGTATTCATGCTTTTTCCCCGGATGCATGATACAGCGACACCGTCTCCGGCTCATACAGACCCGACAGCAGCATCAGCACAAAGGTCATATCATAGCTTAAGGTAATCTGTCCTACCCGCCCGTATCTCTCTTTCAGTACCCGGCACAGCCCGCAGTAATAGGAATGATACATATCATATTCCCGAATGCGCAGTTCCGGCTGGTTTACAGTAATATACCCAAACATGGGCCATGCTCCTTTCCCCGATATTCCGGCATCAGGTCTTTTTTATAAATTCCGTGCCGCACTTTCTGCAGCGGATGGCAATCCTGCCCTTATGCCTGGGCACCCGGATCTTCTGCCTGCAGTTCGGACATTTATAGATGCGGTGGGTCTTCCGCTGGGAAAGCTCCTGCTTTTTCTTCTGCAGCT
>JAGANP010000009.1 GCA_017624175.1 Lachnospiraceae bacterium
ACATTTCTGACAGGTGGTTACTCTCCTGCGGGGAGGGATCTCCTGGCCGGTAAAATAGGGCTTCAAAGGCGCCATACCTGCATTGATCAGCAGCAGGCTCTTGTCCGTATGGGGCGGCACCAGCGAAAATCTCTTCATTTTCAGATGCTCTTTGCTCTCAAAAAAGTCGAGATACATTCTCCGTAACTCATTTACACCATATGCTTTCATGATGGTCTCCTCCAAACTCCTCTGTTTTCTGTATCTTTCCATACCGATTCTCAATCTTTGTTATTATAGATTTATTCCGAGGACTTGTCAACTACCGCCGGGAGATTCTGCGGAAAACCTATTGCGGGGCGCTGCTGTTCAGCCTGCGCCATTCGCAAAGGCACCTACACTACAAGTCTTCGTCCTCATCCAGGAAATCCGTCAGCTCCTGTCTTGTCTCTGCGATCTCCTGATGATCCCCGCTCTTCAGCGCAGCCTCAAAGCGGTTCAGATAATGATCCAGATTCTTCCGCTTATCCCCCAGGGATTCCTCGTACATCCGCTCCGCCCGCAGCAGCACCAGGCGGTTCTCCTCCTGGTCCCGGGGCTGGATCTTCAGGTAGGCCAGCTCCTCCATACGCTTGGCGATCTCCTCATCGGTCATGGTATTGTCCACGCCCTTAATGATCATCTTCTGGGTCAGCCCGGTGGAAACCACCTTTACCTCCACTTCCAGCAGGGAGTTAATATCGTAGGTATAGGTCACATCCACGGACTCCTGGCCCTTGGGAGCCTTGGGCAGATCAATCACTATCTCCCCCAGAAACAGATTGTTCCGGGCAAAACGGCTCTCTCCCTGCAGCACTCTGACCCGAACCTTATCCTGGTTGTCTCTGACCGTGTACATGCGCTCCGTATGGCTGGCGGGAATTACGGTGTTCCGCTCAATGATGGGGCAGAAACGCCCGTCCTCGAATTTTCCCTCCTCGTACTCCACCACCACTTCCGGTCCCAGGGTAAAGGAGCACACATCCGTCAGGATCACTTCCTTTACCTCTTCCCGGCGCTCCTTCATGGCCGCCTGTACCGCCGCCCCCAGCGCCACCGCTTCATCGGGATTCATATTGGTATCCGGGAATTTGCGGAACAGACGGATCAGGAAATCTCTGACGATGGACAGCCGGGTGGCGCCGCCGATCAGCAGGATCTCATCAATATCCCCCAGCTTCAGGCCCGCATCGGACAGGCTCTTTTTCACCGGCTACCGGATCTTGTTCATCAGCTCCCAGCAGGCCTCCTCATATTCCTTATAGGTAATTACCGCTTCCAGCTGCTGCTCTCCGATCAGGCATTTCATTTCCACCCGGTCGCTGTCGCTGATGGCGCACTTGGCCTTTTCCGCCTGCTTATACAGACGCACCTGTTCTTTCTCGGACAGACTGCTCAGCGCCAGCTTCTGCTTCTGCAGGAACAGCTTTCCCATGACCTCGGTGAAGTCCTCGCCCCCCAGGTAGTTATCCCCGGCCACGGCACGAACCTCCAGAATATTGTGGTACAGTTCCAGGATGGATACGTCAAAAGTACCGCCGCCCAGGTCAAATACCAGGAACTTGGTATCCCGGGTCTTGTCGTATAATCCATAGGCCACTGCCGCTGCCGTGGGCTCCGAGATCATACGCTCCACTTTCAGCCCCGCCAGTTCACCGGCACGCTTGGTGGCCTTTCGCCGCTTATCATCAAAATAGGCAGGAACACTGATCACCGCTTCGGTGATCTCCTCCCCCAGATAGACTTCCGCATCCTCTTTCAGGGAACGCAGAACAAAGCTGGACAGCTCCTCCGGCCGGTATTTGTGACCGCTCAGGGTATATTGCCTCTCCGTCCCCATGCTGCGCTTAAAGGCGCTGACCACCGAATCGGGATACAGGCTCATCCGCTCCCGGGCCGTCTCTCCCACATATACATGGCCCTCCTCATCCACACTGACCACCGAGGGGGTCAGGTTCTTCCCCAGACGGTTGGGGATGATCTTCGGCCCCTCCGGCGAAAACCAGGCCACCAGACTGTTTGTTGTTCCCAAATCAATTCCTACTATCATATATTTTATTTCCTCTTTCCCTGTACGGCTTTTCAGCAGCTTTTCTCACTGATTTCTGAAAACCGTATGTTTGATCGCCAGCATATATTCATCCTGGGGCTGGATCTCCAGATTCCGTTCAAGCCGCTCTCTGGCTTCCTCTGTCTGTCCCTGCCGGAGCATCAGCAGAATCCGCACGCCCTCCAGCTCCTTGCAGACCGCATAGGCACAGAAATAGCAGCATTCACAGTTACTTTCCCGTGCCAGCAGCTCCTGAAGCTTTTCCACCGGTTCCGTATAATAGGCAGCAAGGAACTCTATCTGCAGATGTCCCTTTTCCTGCTCATAATATTGGTTTTCCCCCTGAAACTGCTCCTGGCGCAGCCAGTCTTTCAGCTTTGCCGCATATTTCCTCCCCAGCTTCTCCTCGCCGCACAGAATAAAGGCAAATACGGCGTCGCACAGCGTTCCCTCCACCTTATAATCCGGCTGATAGTATAACGCACTGCTGAACGCTTTTACGGCATTGCCCTTATTCCCATAGAGCAGCTCCATCCAGCCCCGGCTGCTGTAATAGTCCCGGAACTGGCCGCCTTTGTACTTTACCTTCTTCAGCAGCTTGCCCAGAGCGCTCTCCTCTATTTTCAATTCGGCCGCCCACTGTCCCAGGACCTTCCACGCCTCCTCGGGCTGACCGGTAACCTTATACATATCCACCAGCTTATCATACAGCTCCAAGGGAGCCCTGGCATAGGCTTTCTCCAGAATCGCCCTCGCTTCCCGGGTCCTGCCCACACGGATGTAGCCTGTGGCGATCTGACTCTGACGATAGGGGCTTAACTCCAGCTTCCGGCTTTCTGCACAGCTTTCATATTGCTGCACATATTCCAGTGCCTTATCATAATCCGCCAGATGTAAATACAGATCCGCCAGATCCATATAGGCGCCGGGGAGCAGATCTCCCTCATTATCATAGAGAATCGCTTTGCGCAGACATACCACCGCCTGCTCATAATCCCCCCGGCGCTTATGTACCTGACTGAGACCATTTAAGGCATAGATCTGCTGGGGCGTATAGGACAGCACCAGTTCAAAATCCGCTTCCGCCTCCTGATAGTGATGCGCCGCCTTATGGAAAATCCCACGTTCCACCAGCAAATAAGCTCCCGGTAGGCTATACAGATACTCGTTCAGCCGTTCCAGTCCCGGCTTATAAAAGGACAGATCCCCTTTTTCCACATGATCCAGGAAAATCCGGCGGAAATCATTCACCTTTTTCTGTATCAGCTCCGTAGCGGTCTTATGATCTTTCTGGTAGGCATAGGCCTCCAGATAGGGGCTTTCAATCCCCTTTTCCCTGGCCTCCGCCAACAGTTCTTCCAATTCCTTATCATATTTCAGATCCAGATAAACCTTGGCCATGTCCACATAGGGCTTGACGTAACCCGGAAAATACTGGATCAGCTGCCGGGCCGTCTGCACCACGCCGCTTGCATCCCACTGCCTGCGATAGGCCTCCAGTGATGTGGCCAGCGCCGCATAAACACGGTATTCCTGTACCAGCCGCTTTACCAATCCCAGACATTTCTCATACTCTTCCATCTCCATATAGATCCGAGCCCGTTCCAGCAGAACGCCGAGATCATGGGGATTGACCGCCTCCATTGCGTCAGCCTCCTCCAGCGCCAGCTCATAGTAGGATTTATCCAGATATCCCAGGGCACGAAAGCACTGCATACGGATGGCATGGGCCTGACGCAGCCTGTCCTCATCCTTCTCCCGGGGCTCTCCTTCCTCCGTGGGGATCTTCTCTTCCAGGGACTGGCGCCAGCGCTCGGCATATTCGGCGGACTTTTCATATTCCGCAGCCTCCCGGTACAGCTTAGCCATCAGACCCAGATACTCCTCTCTGCGATCCTTGGGGATCTCCTCCTCGATTCTCCGCACATGGCGGATTCCTACGGAAAAGCGTTCATCCTGCAGATAGCACCAGCCCAGCTCCAGGATATCCTCCGGCCTGTGCTCCCGGGCCGCTTTTTTCTCCAGCTCCCGTTCCAGCCCGGCGTTGATCTCCTTTAAAAGGAGGTGAAACTCCTCGTCATACCCAAAGGACAATACCTCCTCCGCACACTTTTTCGCCCTCTCGTCATCCCCCTGGTCATGATACCATTTCGCCAGGCGCAGATTAGCCGTATAGTGCTTGTCGTTGTGTTCCTTGATGCCCTCGAAGCCCCGGGCCGCCTCCTCAAACTCCCCCTGCTCCCAAAGCAGCTGCGCCAGGTTAAACTCCACCAGTTCATCCCCCTGAAAGCGCTGCTGCAGCTTTCTCATACAGCTGGCCGCCTCCTGCGGCTTTCCGCTGGCCTGTAGATATTTTGCACGGCAGACCTCCATACAGGGATGGGTGATCCCCAGCTGCTCACTCTCCTGCAGCAGCTGAGCCGCATACTCCAGCTTCCCCTCCTGCACCGCTCCCCAGCAGTTGTCATAGCACTGCAGAAAAGCATCATAATCCCCATCCTCCGGGCCCTCGAACTGGGAAAAGTCCACTTCCTCCCCCCTGGTCACCCGGCTGATCAGATAATCAATAAACTCTGCGGGAAAACGCTCCTTTAACTGTGTCTGACGATTACAGATCTCCAGCTTCTCCTCCAGCAGCTCCCACACCTGCGTCGGCAGCTTATAATGCTTCATCAGGAAGACCAGCAGCTTTTCCTGGCATTCCGCCTCCCCGTCCAGGGACAGATAGATATCCCGGGAAAACAGCTTCCTCCAGCCCTCCAGATCCTGTCTGCCGCTTAAGGTGCCGTAGAGCCTGGCCGCCTCTGCCACCCACTGCCCGCTCTCGGAAGTATCCTCCTCCTGCGGTGCGCTTTCCTCCGTCTGTTTTGCCAGGACAAGCGCCTCTTCGTAGGCCTGGCGCAGGCGTTTGAAGCCCTCGGGATTATCCTCGGGATTGGTTACCGTCAGTTTTTCCCGATAAGCCGCCTTGATGACCTTTTCCTCCTTGGTCTCCTCTATGCCCAATACGCTGAAAATCTCTGTCTTCTCCATGATTCTCTGTCACTCCATATCATAACCAATAGCCCACCGGCGGCAGACCTGACGCCCGGTCTGTCGCCCGCAGGAATAAAACAGGCTGCCCCAGAGCAGGACACCCCTCAGCTGACTTCCGGTGCCTGCCCTTCCGGCAGCCTTATCCCATTTTCCTAAAATGCAAATTTGTCTGCAAAATAAGCATCCAGATCAGCAATCGCTACTCTCTCCTGCTCCATGGAGTCACGGAAACGAACGGTCACACAGCCGTCGGTCTCGGACTCAAAGTCATAGGTGACGCAGAACGGGGTACCGATCTCATCCTGACGGCGATACCGCTTACCGATGTTGCCTCTGTCGTCATATTCGCAGTTATACTTCTTAGACAGCTGCCCATAGATCTTTTCTGCGCCCTCTGCCAGCTTCTTAGACAGCGGCAGCACACCGACTTTCACCGGTGCCAGTGCCGGATGGAAACGCAGTACCGTGCGCATGTCACCGTCCCCCAGATCCTCCTCGTCATAAGCGGCACACAGGAAAGCCAGCACCACACGGTCAGCGCCCAGGGAGGGCTCAATCACATAGGGCACATATTTTTCTTTCTTCTCATCATCAAAATAGGACATATCCTCGCCGGAAGTATTCTGATGCTGGGTCAGGTCATAATCGGTTCTGTCCGCAATGCCCCACAGCTCTCCCCAGCCAAAGGGGAACAGAAACTCAATATCCGTGGTGCCCTTGCTGTAGAAGCACAGCTCCTCGGGACTGTGATCCCGAAGCCGCATCTCCTCCTCCTTGATCCCCAGGGAAATCAGCCAATCCCGGCAGAAGCCTCTCCAATACTGGAACCACTCCAGATCCGTGCCGGGCTCGCAGAAGAATTCCAGCTCCATCTGCTCAAATTCCCTGGTACGGAACGTAAAGTTGCCGGGAGTGATCTCGTTGCGGAAAGATTTACCGATCTGACCGATACCAAAGGGAATCTTCTTCCGGGAGGTTCTCTGCACGTTTTTACAGTTCACAAAGAGACCCTGGGCGGTCTCGGGACGCAGATACACGGTATTCTTGGCATCCTCCGTCACGCCCTGGAAAGTCTTGAACATCAGGTTGAACTGACGGATATCGGTGAAGTTATGCTTGCCGCAGCTGGGGCAGGGGATCTGTTGCTCCTCCACAAACGCTTTCATCTTC